>JBFIUJ010000097.1:0-8914 GCA_041607595.1 Gemmatimonadales bacterium
AGGGGAAGGACGTAAGGGGAGTGAACGGCCTTCTCGACTTTCGACCCCTTCGACCGGTGGTTCGGGGGCGGGGCGGCGGCCTCGACTTTCGACTCTCTTCGCGACTCTCGACTCTCTTTGCGACTCTCGACTCTCGACTCTCGACTCCTAGAACTCCATCTCCTCCACCCGCTTGAGCCCCACCCTCAAGGGCACGATCGTCGCCGTCAGGCACACCGCCACCACTACCGCGAAGGGGATCACCAGGTCCGCGGTGACCCGCACCGCGCGCCCCTGCTGCTCCGCCCGGAGGTAGGCCAGCACCGGCCCGGCCTCGACCACGATCACCAGTCCCAGCAGCGTGATCGTCGTCATCATGAACACGAGTCCGCCGAAGCTGGTCGGGATCTGGGCCGCGTTCTCGCTCTCGAACTGCGGATAGAGCGCGCCGAAGCCCAGGGCCAGCGCGCTGATGGCCAGGGTGAACAGGGTGATCGTGGCGATGCTCACCGCGGTGATGAAGACGCCTGCCTGGAGCAGCCACGTCGTGGCCCCGGTGATCACCAGCGCCAGCACCAGGAGTGGCGCCGTGCCGATCCAGTACTTGCTCCAGAGGAGCGAGCGCAGGTCGAGCGGGCTCGAGCGGAGGAGCCACATCTGCCGCCCCTCGAGCGAGATCGAGGGGAAGATGAAGCGCGCCGCGATGGCGGCCAGCACGAACCCCGCGAGTCCCTGGTTCAAGAACACCACCAGCGTCACCAGCAGGAAGGGGATCTTCTCCCCGCTGAAGAGCTGGAGCGCCCGGATGTTGAAGATGTAGACCACCAGCAGCACGGCCAGCAGGATGAGCTGGCTCCACTGGGTGGTGTCCCGGAAGAAGAGCCGGAGGTCCTTCAGGATGAACTCGCTCCGCGCGGGCCCCAGCCGCCGGAGCATCCGGTGCAGCACCGCCTGCCACGCCTTCCCCCGGACGAAGCGGTCCGCCCCCTCCTGCGCCTTCGAGTGGCCGCCGGGGTAGAGCCGCTGGTGCAGCACGGCGCCCAGCACCACGAAGGCACCGGCGGTGGTCCAGAGCAGGACCAGTGGTAGCGGGTCCGGCACCTCGAGGAGCCAGTTCATCACCGCCCGGGTGGCCCACTCGCTCGGCAGGAAGGGGCTCGTGGGCGTGCGGAGCACGGTGATGAAGTCGAGCAGGTTGCGGAACCCCTCGGGCCGAGCCAGCTGCTCCGGCCGGATGACCCGGAGCAGGAGCACGACGCCGCCCGCCGCCACGATCGCCACCAGGCCCAGGAGGTCCCGGGTGCGCCGGGCCGGGAAGATGTTCACCAGCACCAGCGTCAGCGCGCAGCCCACCACCGCCGGGAGGATGAGATACGGGATCACCGCCCCCAGCACCGCGAGCGGGAAGAGGTACCCCCCGTCGTAGACGATCCCGTAGGCGGTGAAGATCGGCACCGCCAGGAGCCCCACCATCCACGAGCTGTGCGCGGTGGTCTCGGCCAGCTTCGCCAGGTAGACCTGGAGCCAGTCCACCGGCGCCCCGACCACGAGGTCTAGGTCCTTCGCCAGGAAGAAGGTGCTGAGCGCCGTGATCAGGTTGGAGAGGAGGAGGATCGAGAGGAACGCCAGCATGATGACGCCGAGGAGCTTCCCGGCGAGGAGCGGCCCGATCTCCTCGACCCCGCGGAAGTAGCGCAGCACCCGGTACGCGATCCCGAACACCGCGCTCCAGAAGCCGAGCCCCACCAGGGTGAGGAGCAGCACCCGCACCCCGGCCCCCGAGCCCTCCTGACGGATGCGCGTCAGCGCCGTCCGCCACTTGGGCGTGAGCACGGTCACGATGCTGGGCTGGGTCCGCCTGGGCGCGACTGCTGGGACGGACTCGATCGCAGTGGACATCGGAGTCGAGAGTCTAGAGTCGAGGGTCTGGAGTCGAGGACCGAGGCATCGAGGGTCGAGAGGTCACCGTGGCGGCTCTCGACTCGCGACTCGCGACTCTCGACTCACAGAATCCCATGCAATTCCCTGGTCGGCGCCCCCCCCGTCAGCTTCAGGAACAGGCTCTCCAGGTCCATCTCGCCCGAGTCGGTCTGCTGGCGCAGCTCCTCCATCGTGCCGCAAGCCAGCAGCTCGCCCTGCTGGATGATGCCGATCCGGTCGCACATCGCCTCGGCGATCTCCAGCGTGTGGGTGCTCATCAGCACCGTGCCGCCCCGGTTCACGAACGTCCGGAAGAGGTCCTTCAGCGTGCGGGCGCTCCGCGGGTCGAGCCCCACCATCGGCTCGTCCACCACGATCAGCTCGGGCCGGTGCACCAGCGCGCTCGAGATGATGAGCTTCTGCCGCATCCCGTGGCTGTAGGACTCGGTCAGCTCGTTCTTCCAGGGCGCCAGCTCGAACAGCTCCAGCAGCTCGTCCAGCCGGTGCTCCACCTCGGGGCCCTCCTGCCCGTACAGCGCCGCGACGAACCGGAGGAACTCGGCCCCGGTCAGCTTGTCGTAGACGAAGGGCCGGTCCGGGATGAAGCCGAGCCGGTGCTTCGCGGCGAGCGGCGCCAGCTGGATGTCGTCCCCGCCGATCGTGATCGTGCCGCTGGTGGGCCGCAGGATCCCGGCGATCATCCGCATCGTGGTGGTCTTGCCCGCGCCGTTCGGGCCGAGGAAGCCGAACAGCTCGCCCCGGGGGACCTCGAGATTGAGCCGGTTCACCGCGGTGAACCGGCCGTACTGCTTGGTGAGGTCGTTGAGATGGATCATGGGGCCGGTTCGCGGGAGAGGAGCCGGGGCCGCAGGCGGCCCAGGCGCGACGCGAGGTCGAGCGGGCGACCGAGCGCGTTGGTCCGGAGCCGGAGGTGCGCGGCGTCCGCCGGGAACTGACCCAGCACGGGATCCACCGGCACCCACTCGGCGCCGAGGCGCACCTCGGCCCAGGTATGGTAATGGAAGCGGCCCCCGGCGTGCAGCAGCCCGGCCACCGGCCGCACCGCCAGGTTGCTCGCCCGCGCGAGCGCGATGTAGAGCGCCGCCATGTCGGCCGCGTCGCCCCGCCGGGTCTCCAGGGTCCGGATCGCGTCCGGCGGCGGGGGCCCCCCGTCCGTGGCCGGGGCGATCTCCGCCCGCACCCACCCCGCCAGCACCTCGGCCGTCGCGGCCGGCGAGCGGCGGCCCACGATCCGGCGGGCCTGCGCCTGGATCCGCGCGTCGTCCGAGGGGAAGAGCGCCTCGGGCGAGCGGTAGCGGTCGGCCACGGTGTCCCGGAGCATCGAGAGCCGGCCCGGCGGGGGCAGGAGCCGCACCCGCACCGTGTCCCCCCGGCGCTCCTGGCCCGGCCCCACGAGCGAGAGGTCGGTCGAGTCGGGCGCGCCCTCCAGCAGCACGGTCATCCGCACCGCCGAGCGTCCCGGCGCCACGCGGCCCTGGAGGATGGACTCGGGCACCGGGTCGGTCGGCCCGGCCGCGGTGGGCGCCGCCGCGCGGTAGGCGCTGTTCACCAGCTCGAATGCGGTGCGCTCCAGCGTGAGCCCGCCCGGCGTCGTGGACCGGACCACGAGCCCGGTCCGGTCCACCCAGGCCTCCCGGCCCCGGCCCGTCTCTTCCCGCCAGACCAGTCGCCAGGCCGGCACCGTGTCCCAGCGCGCCGGCTCCCACACCGCGCGCACCGAGTCGTAGGCCGCGCTGTCCGGCAGGATGAAGGTCGAGTCGCCCATCACCATCACCGTGACCGAGTCGCTCTCCAGCGTCTCCGGATCCAGCACCGAGAGCGCCGCCTCCCGACCCGGCGTGAGCGGTCCGTCGAAGACCGCGCGGAGCGGCAGCGCCCCCGGCAGCACCGCGCCGGGGCGGAGCGGCGCGCGGAGGGTCCGAGCCGAGTCGCCCTGGCGCAGCAGGCGCACCGACAGGACGTCGCCCTCCTCCACCGTTCCGGCGAGCACGTATTGCCCCAGCGTCCCGGAGACCGTCCGCCGGTACTGCAGGAGCCGGAGCCCGCGGTCGTAGGTCCCGTCCACCGTGCCGATCACGCGGTAGGCGGAGTCGCGTCCGGGGAGGGTGAGGTCGAGTCGCTCGGTGACGCGGATCGCGTCGGGGCGGGTGTCCACCGTGTGGCCGGCGATGCCCACCAGCCGCTCGCCGTCCCGCACCGCATAGAAGGAAGAGCCGGGCGGGAGCCGGAGCGTCGCGACGGCCAGATCGGTCGGGCCGCGCGCGCCCATCTGCCGGACCAGGAGCCAGCCCATCGCCCCGGCCCACGCGGCGAGCACCAGCGCGGCGAGTCCGCGGCGGCTCATGCGTCGTCCGGCGGCGGAGGCGCCGCGACGATCGCCGCCACCACCGCGCGGTCCTCGTCCCGCTCCACCACGATGCAGAGCTCGATCGGGTAGGGCGACGCGCTCACTCGGCTCAGGAAGGTCTCCGCCAGGAGCCGGGCCGAGTCCTCCCGGCTGAGCTCGCCCTCGCCCGCGCCGACCAGCGGCGTCGCCACCGTGGCCAGCTCCCAGGCCTCCGCCCGCTGCCAGGCGGAGACCAGCGCCCGCCGCACGCTCTCCCGGGCCACCGTGCCGTCCGCCCGCCGGATCACCACGTGGAGCACGTACTGCGCGGAGAGGCGGCCCGCCGCCGTGATCACCGCCGCGCCCACGTCGAGCGGGGCCGCGACCCGCCGGAGCGCCACGAAGTCCGGCCCCGCGGCCGCGTCGAGCAGGTCGGCCGCCGCGGCCCCGGAATCCAGCGTATCGCTCGCCGGCCGCACCACCGCATCCACCGGCAGCGCGGCCAGATCGTCCACGACCACCCGGATCACCGTCGGCCGGCCTCCCGCGCGCGGCGGTACATCTCGAGCGCCTCTTCCGTCTTGTGCTGCCGGTCGAGCAGCCGCCCCAGGAGCTGCCAGGCCCGCGCCTCCGAGGGGTCGAGCGCCGTCGCCCGCTCCAGCGCCCGGTACGCGTCCTCCGCGTCGCCCGCCTGGTTCAGCGCCTCGCCCAGGTAGTAGTGCGCCTCCGCGTCCTTCGGGTCGAGCCGCACCGCGGTCGCGAAGCACTCCACCGCGGGCCCCGCGAGTCCCCGGCGCCAGAGCACGATGCCCAGCGCGAAGTGGGCCCGGGGCTCGGTGGCCTCGAGCCGGATCGCCTTCCGGAGGTCCGCCTCCGCCTCCCGGTAGCGCTGCAGCCGGGTGTACAGCTCTCCGCGTGCGATCCACGTCTCCACCCGGCCCGGCTCGCGGCCCAGCACCTCGGAGAGCTGCTCCAGGGCCTGGTCCGCCTCGTCCCGGTCCTCGTGCACCCGGGCCAGCCCGAGCCGGGCGTCCAGGCTCGACGGATCGAGGTGGAGCGTCTCCCGGTAGGCCACGAGCGCGTCGCTGGTCCGGCCCCGGCGGGCCAGGTCGCCGGCCCGGCCCAGCAGGCGGTCCGCGTCGCCCGATTCCACTCGGGCCGGGGCGCCGGACTCGTGGGGCACGGTCGCGGCGAACGGGCGGAGCGGGAGCGCGCGATCCGTCCCGCCGGGCACCGGTTCCCCCTCGAGGCCGGGCGACTCCGAGAGGTCGTGGATGGCTTGTTCCCGCCCGCTGGTGCGGGTGCGGCGGATGCGGTGCATGGGTGAGACTCCGCGATGCGGCCCTGGGCGGGCCAAGAACGGCGGTGGGTGTCGGCGGGGGGGCCCGCGCTCCCGAGCTACGAAGGTACGGGCCCGGGCGCGAAACGGGAAGCGCGCGCCCGCCCACCCCCGAGAGTTGTATTCGGCCGGCCGCGGTCTACGTTTCAGGGCTATGGCCGAAGAATACCTGGTGGTGCGCGGGGCGCGGGAGCACAACCTCCGCAACATCTCCGTCACCATCCCGCGCAACCGCCTGACCGTCGTCACCGGGCTCTCCGGCTCGGGCAAGTCCTCCCTCGCCTTCGATACGATCTACGCCGAGGGGCAGCGCCGCTACGTCGAATCGCTCTCCGCCTACGCCCGCCAGTTCCTCGGGCTGATGGAGAAGCCGGACGTGGACGCGATCGAGGGCCTCTCCCCCGCGATCTCCATCGAGCAGAAGAGCACCGGACACAACCCGCGATCCACCGTCGGCACGGTGACCGAGGTCTACGACTACCTGCGGCTCCTCTGGGCCCGGGCCGGCGTCCCCCACTGTCCCAACGACGGCTCCCCGGTCGAGCGGCAGAACGCCTCCCAGATCACCGACCTGGTCCTGGCCTGGCCCGAGGGGACCCGGATCGAGATCCTGGCTCCGCTGGTCCGCGGCCGGAAGGGCGAGTTCCGCGACCTCTTCGAGGAGGTGCAGAAGCGGGGCTTCGTGCGGGTGCGGGTGGACGGCGCCGTGCACGACGTGGCGGACGTGCCCAAGCTGAACCGCCGCCAGAACCACGACATCGAAGTGGTGGTGGACCGGCTCGTGGTCCGCCCCGCCGACCGGACCCGCCTGGCCGACTCGATCGAGACCGCGCTCAAGGTGGGCGACGGGCTGGTGGAAGTCCTCGAATACGGGAGACAGGGGAACGGGGGAACGGGGGAACAGCGAAAGGCGAAAGGGGAAAAGGGAAAGGGGGACAAGGGCGACGCGCCCGTCTCGCATCTCTTCTCCGAGCACTTCGCCTGCCCCAAGTGCGGCCACTCGATCGCGGAGCTGGAGCCGAGGCAGTTCAGCTTCAACTCGCCGTTCGGCGTGTGCCAGGAGTGCAACGGCCTGGGCACCCGCCGGGAGGTGACCGAGGAGCTGGTCGTGGGCGACGCGTCGCTCACCCTGCTCGAGGGTGTCATCCTCCCGTGGGGCGAGCCCAGCGGCTACCTGCGGAAGGTCGTGCTGCCCACCCTCGCCAAGGCGCTCAAGTTCGACCTCTCCGCCCCCTGGGGCACCCTCCCCCAGCCGGTGCGGGAGCAGCTGCTGCACGGTGTCGAGGGCCGCACCTTCCAGTTCCAGGTGTCCGGCGCCAAGAACCGCTCCCAGTACGAGGCCGCCTGGGAAGGGATCCTGGAGAACGTCCAGCAGCGCTACCGCGAGACCTCCAGCGACGCGGTCCGCTCCGGCCTCGGCGACTACATGGTGGAGATGCCGTGCCATGCCTGCGGCGGGCGGCGGCTCAAGCCCGAGAGCCTGGCCGTGCTGCTGCACGGCACCAGCATCGGCGACGTGGTGGACCTCCCGGTGCACCGGGCGCTCGAGTTCTTCGAGTCGGTCCCCCTGCGCGGCGCCAACGGGAAGCGGACCGGGCTCGATCCCGAGATCGCGGGCCCGATCCTGAAGGAGGTGGTGGACCGCCTCCGCTTCCTCCAGGACGTGGGGCTCGACTACCTGACCCTGGGCCGCTCCGCGGGGAGCCTCTCCGGCGGCGAGGCCCAGCGAATCCGGCTCGCCACCCAGATCGGCTCCCGGCTGGTGGGCGTGCTCTACATCCTGGACGAGCCCAGCATCGGGCTCCACCAGCGGGACAACCAGCGCCTGCTCGGCACCCTGCGCGGGCTCCGCGACCTGGGGAACACCGTGATCGTGGTGGAGCACGACGAGGACACGATCCGCGCCGCGGACCACGTGATCGACCTGGGCCCGCGCGCCGGACGCCTGGGCGGCGAGGTCGTGGCCGAGGGCGACCTCTCGGCGGTGCTGGAGCATCCCAGCAGCCTGACCGGGCGGTACCTCCGGCGGGAGCTCCGCATCCCCGTGCCCGGCGGACGGCGGGAGGCGGGCAAGGGCCAGCGGCTCCGGGTCGTCGGGGCCACGGCCAACAACCTGAAGAAGCTGACGGTGGACTTCCCCCTCGGCCTCTTCGTGGCGGTGACCGGCGTCTCCGGCTCGGGGAAGTCCAGCCTGGTGACCGACATCCTCTACCGGGCCCTGGCGCGCCACTTCTACCGGGCCAAGGTGGTGGCCGGTGCCCACACCCGGCTCGAGGGCGTGGAGCTGGTGGACAAGGTCATCGACATCGACCAGAGCCCGATCGGCCGCACCCCGCGCTCGAACCCCGCCACCTATACCGGCCTCTTCACCCCGATCCGGGAGCTCTTCACCCAGCTCCCCGAGGCCAAGATGCGGGGCTACGGGCCCGGCCGGTTCTCCTTCAACGTGAAGGGCGGCCGGTGCGAGGCGTGCCAGGGCGACGGGCTGGTGAAGATCGAGATGCACTTCCTGCCCGACGTCTACGTGCCCTGCGAGGTCTGCAAGGGCCGGCGCTACAACCGCGAGACGCTCGAGGTCCGCTACAAGGGGCGGAGCATCGCCGACGTGCTCGACCTCACCGTGGCGGACGCGCTCGAGTTCTTCGACGCGCAGCGCCGGATCGCCGACAAGCTCGAGCTCCTGAACGACGTCGGCCTGGGCTACATCCACCTGGGCCAGTCGGCCACCACCCTCTCGGGCGGCGAGGCCCAGCGGGTCAAGCTCGCCACCGAGCTCGCCAAGCGGGACACCGGCCGCACCCTCTACATCCTGGACGAGCCCACCACCGGCCTCCACTTCGAGGACGTGCGGCTCCTGCTCAACGTGCTCCACCGGCTGGTGGACAAGGGCAACAGCGTGATCGTGATCGAGCACAACCTCGACGTGGTCAAGACCGCCGACTGGGTGATCGACCTGGGCCCCGAAGGCGGCGAGCGCGGCGGCGAGGTCGTGGCCCAGGGGACGCCGGAGGAAGTCGCGCGGGCCAAGGCAAGCCACACGGGGGCGTTCCTGAGGGGGGCGCTGAACGGCTGAGCCGCAGGGGAACGGGGCAGGGAAGAGCGAAAAGCGAAAGGGCCTCTCCCGGCGGCGCTGGACTCGTGCCTCGGGTTCGGAGTGCCCCCTCTCCACGTAGTGGAGAGGGGGGCAGGGGGTGAGGTGAACCGGGAAGCGAGAGCGAAGAGCGAAATAGCCGGTGGACCATGCGTCGCTTCAGTTGCGCCGGGCCGGCCGCGTGGGGCGTAGTCACGCAGGGGGGCAGGGGGCGACCCTTTCGCCTTTCTCGTTTCGC
>JBFIUJ010000098.1:0-8845 GCA_041607595.1 Gemmatimonadales bacterium
AGGGCACTGGCCGGGTCGCCCTGGAAGGAGACGCCGAGCTTGTCCACCTCGTCGAGCAGGAACACGGGGTTCTTGGTGCCGGCCTGCTTCATCCCCTGGATGATGCGACCCGGCATCGCGCCCACGTAGGTGCGCCGGTGGCCGCGGATGTCGGCCTCGTCCCGGGCGCCGCCGAGGGAGATCCGGACGTAGGCCCGGCCCATCGCGCGGGCGATGGACTTCGCGATCGAGGTCTTGCCCACGCCGGGGGGACCCACGAAGAGGAGGATGGGCCCCTTGGCCACCTTGTCGTCCTCGTTGCCCGGCGCCTCCCGGTCGCTGCCCGGCTCGCCGCCCGGCTCGCCGCCCTCCGGTTCCGTCGCCGGCACCGCCACGTGCTCGGCGGACGCCCGCGCCTCCTGATCGGCGCGTAGCTGCCGGACCGCGAGGAACTCGAGCACCCGGTCCTTGACGTCGGTCAGGGCGTAGTGGTCGGCCTCGAGGATCTCGCCCGCCCGGGCGAGGTCGAGATGCTCCTCGCTGCGGATGTTCCAGGGGAGCTCGGCCACGTTCTCCAGGAAGGTGCGGATGACCTGCGACTCCATGGACTCCCGGCTGATGCGGCCCAGCCGGCCGAGCTCGCGGTCCACCTCCTTGCGGGCGGCGGGGGGCAACTCGAGGGCCTCCAGCTTGCGCCGGAGCTCGTCCTGGTCGTCGCCGTCTTCGTCCTCGCCCAGCTCACGACGGATCGTCTTCAGCTGCTCGCGGAGGAACATCTCGCGCTGCCGCTCGCCCAGCTCCTCCTGCACCTGCGACTTGATGTCCTCCTGGGCGTCCAGCACGCTGATCTGCCGCTGCACGTGGACCAGGACCCGGCGGAGCCGGTCCTCCACCGAAAGCGTCTCGAGCAGCACCTGGCGCTGGGGAGGCGTGATGTCGATGTAGCCGGCGACCAGGTCGGCGAACCGGCCCGGATCGCTGACGCCCGCCAGCACCTGGTGCACGACCTCCTCCGGGAGGCCGGACTTCTGGCCCAGCTCTCCGGCCCGGGCCCGCGCCTCGCGGTAGAGGGCCACGAACGCGGCGTCGTCCGGGTCGAGGGGCACCATCTCCTCCGCCTCGCGGACGATGGACTGGAGGTAGCCGTCGTGCTCGGCGTAGTGCATCGCGATCCCGCGATACTCGCCGTGGAGCAGCAGCTGCATGCCGGCGAGGCCGCGTTGGATCTGACCGATCCGCGCGACGGTGCCGATCGTGTAGAGCAGCTCCGGATCCACCGACTCGATGTTCTTTCGCTGGGAGACGGCGAAGACCATCTTGTCGGGCGAGGCGAGGGCCGCCTCGATCGCGCGCAACGTCCCGGGACGACCGGCCCCGATGGGGGCCGTGACGCCGGGGAAGAGCACGACTTCCCGCAGCGGGAGAACCGACAGGGTCAAGCGTTCTGACATTCAGGCACCTTCAATCTCGCGGGGACACGGTCCCCGTCGGTTGTGGCAGTCGAAACAAGAGCCAGCTACCTCCGTAATGCACCCCGCATGCCATGCGAAAGATCCACGTGGAGATTCCGCCGGATTCGCCCCAAGGTGGCGGTAATTCCGCGGTGACGCTAGCCGGCCCACTCAAGGTGACGGCTCGAGCGGCCGACCGGATCGCTGCCATTTTGGCCGGTTTCGCGTGGCGCGGCTCGTGCTGAGCCTCCGGCCACCCGCGCGGTGCCGGCCGGGAGTTCGACCAGCGGCCCAAGTTGTTGCCCTGCCGCCGGAACGAGAGCAGATTGTCAGGTCGAGGCGCCGGAGCCCGAGGTTCGCACGACGGGTCGAGGGCGCGGCTCCATGATCACCCATGACCTCCGGATCGCGATGGCCGAACTGAGCGACCAGGCCCTGCCTCGGCGCCTGACGGAGGCGCTCGAAGGGTCGTACACCATCGAGGGCGAGATCGGTCGCGGCGGCATGGGCGTCGTCTACCGGGCTCGTGACGAGCGCCTCCAGCGCCGAGTCGCGATCAAGGTCCTGCCGCCCGAGCTGGCTTTCCAGAAGGACATCCGCGAGCGCTTCACCCGAGAGGCCCAGACCGCGGCCCGGCTCTCCCACCCGCACATCGTTCCGATCCACACGGTCGGCGAGGGGGCGGAGGGCCTGGTCTACTTCGTCATGGGCTACGTGGACGGCGAGCCACTGGGCCACCGGCTCCGGCGACGGGGCCAGCTGCCTTGCGAAGAGGTTCGCCGCATCATGCGGGAGACCGCCGATGCGCTGAGCGCCGCCCACGCGCTCTCGGTCATCCACCGCGACATCAAGCCGGACAACATCCTGCTCGAGGGCACCCGGGGGCGCGTCATGGTGACCGACTTCGGGATCGCCAAGGCGCTGTCCCACTCCTCGGCCGCCACGCTCACCGGGGCGGGCATCGCCATCGGTACGCCGTCCTACATGAGCCCCGAGCAGGCGGCGGGCGAGCGCGACATCGACGGCCGCTCGGACCTCTACAGCCTGGGCATCGTGAGCTACCAGATGCTCGCCGGCGAGCTGCCGTTCCAGGCCCCGACGGTGGCCGGCATCCTGATGAAGCAGATCACCGAGCCCGCGCCGGACGTGCTGACCAAGCGGCCGGACGTGCCGGACGACCTCGCCCTCGCGGTGGCCCGTTGCCTGGAGAAGGACCCGGAGAACCGCTGGCCCACCGCCGACGCGCTGCGCCGGGCGCTGGAGAACCGCTCCGTCGGGGGGTACCGCCCGACCGGGACCGGGTTCCGCTCGGCCTCGCCGCGGCGGTCGACCGCCCGCGGGAGCGGCCGCGCCGCCGAGCGCGCGGGTCCCCCCGCCCGGCGCACCTCGGGGCGCGGTGGCCGGCATGGGCGGCGCCTGCCCGAGCGGCCGCGCCGCTCCTGGGAGGTGGACGAGGACGACAAGGGGAGGCCCCCGGTCGACACCGGCGAGCCGGCCATCATTCAGGAGACCCGGGCCTACTTCGCCCGGTGGGCCGCGATCTCCGGCGGGTGCTTCCTGATCAACGTGGCCACCGGCCTCGACGCGCCGTGGTTCCTGTTCGTGGCCGGGGGCATGGGCATCGGCCTCCTGCGCCGCTATGCCACTCTCTGGCAGTCGGGCTACAGCTGGCGGGACGTGCTGAGCCGGCCCCCGGCGCCGGACGCGATCGAGGCGCGGATGGGCAAGGGCGGCCGGCTCCCGCGCAAGCTGCCCGCGCCGAAGGCCGACGACTTCGGCGCCCATCTCGCCTCGGTGCACCAGGCGCAGAAGGACCGGGCGGCGATCCTCTCCCTCATGGAGCGGCTCCCGCCCGAGGAGAAGAAGATGCTCCCGGAGATCGCCGGCACGGTGGACGGCCTGTTCCAGCGCGCCAACGATCTGGCCCGGACGCTCCACTCCATGGACTTCAACATGGACACGCTGGGGGTCGCGCGGATCGACGAGCGGATCGAGGCGCTGCGCCGCGAGCCGGACGACGAGGAGCGGGCCCGCCGGCTCAACCTGCTGGAGCGCCAGAAGCAGCAGATGCAGGAGCTCCGCTCCCGGCGCGACCAGGTGGAGGCGAACCTCGAGTCGTGCCTGCTGGCGATGCAGAACATGCGGTACGATCTGCTCCGGCTTCGGTCCGCCGGCATCGCCGCGGTCTTGGGCGACCTGACCAATGCCACCCAGCAGGCCCGGGCACTCTCCCGGGACGTGGATCACGCCATCGCCGCGGCCGGCGAAGTCCGCGACGCGATCAGCTGATCGCCGGCGACGTGCCGGCCGGCTACTCCCACCGCACCCTCGTCCAGAAGCTCGGCATCCCCGCCGGGGAGCGGATCGCCATCCTGGGCGCTCCCCCCGGCTACGACCGGACGCTCGGCCGCTTGCCCGCGGGGGTGACCGTCGGCCGCTCCGCCCGAGGACCGCTCCGCTTCATCCAGTATTTCGCGACCCGCCGCCGGACCCTCGCGGCCCGGATGCCGACGCTGGTCCGGAACCTCGCGGACGCCGGCGCGCTGTGGATCTCCTGGCCCAAGCGCGCGTCCGGCGTGGAGACCGATCTCACCGAGGATGCGGTGCGGGCGGAGGCGCTGGCCGCGGGCCTGGTGGACGTCAAGGTGTGCGCGGTGGACGAGACCTGGTCCGGCCTCAAGCTCATGCGCCGAGTGAAGGACCGGGGGAAGCCCAGGGCCTGACGCGGGCCCCGTGAAGGCCGCAGCGGCCCTCCCCGTCGGGGAAGGGCCGCTCTGCTGGACGCTCCGACTGCCTGTCCCGACTCCTCCTAGAACCGCAGGATCTCTTCCATCGCCAGGCGCACGTTCTCCACCTGGGGCAGGATCGCGTCCTCCAGGTCCGGGGCGTAGGCCACGAAGGTGTCGGTCGAGGCGACCCGCCGGACCGGAGCGTCGAGGTAGACGAAGGCCTCGTCCGCGATGCGCGCGGCGATTTCCGATCCGTAGCCCCAGGAGAGGGCGTCCTCGTAGGCCACGATGACCCGGTTGGTCTTCCGCACCGAGGCGAAGACCGTCTCCCAGTCCACCGGCGAGAGGCATCGGAGATCGATCACCTCGGCGCTCACGCCGTGCTGCTCTTCCATCTCCTTGGCCGCGACCAGGCTCCGCTGGACCACCGCCCCGTAGGTCACGACCGTGAGGTCGGTCCCCTCCCGCACCACCTTGGCCTTGCCGAAGGGGATCATGAAGTTGGGGCCGGGGTTCGGGGCCTTGTTGTAGGTCTGGCGGTAGAGGTGCTTGTGCTCGAGGAAGAGCACCGGGTCCTCGCAGCGGATGGCGGTGCGCAGCAGGCCGTTGGCGTCGAGCGCGGTGGAGGGGCACACCACCCGGAGCCCGGGCACTCCGGTGAAGATCGCGGCCCCGGTCTGGGAGTGGTACGGCGCGCCGCCCTTCAGGTAGCCGCCGTAGGTCGTCCGGACCACGACCGGCGCCGAGAACGCGTTGTTCGAGCGCCAGCGCATGTTCGCCAGTTCGTTCCGGATCTGCATCATCGCGGGCCAGATGTAGTCGAAGAACTGCACCTCCACGACCGGCTTGATGCCCCGGGTCGCCAGGCCGATGGCCCGCCCGACGATGTTGGCCTCGGCCAACGGCGAGTTGTAGACCCGCTCGCTGCCGAACGCCTTCTGCAGGCCCCAAGTGACCTTGAAGACGCCGCCCTTCCCCTTCACCTCGGCCAGGTGATCTTCGCGGCTGCAGTCGGCCACGTCCTCGCCGAAGAGCACGATGCGGGGGTCCCGCGCCATCTCGTCCCGCAGGCAGATGTTGAGGAGGTCCACCATCGTGGTCGGATCGCCGGTGAACTTGGGATCGTCCTCGGTGTCGAACTGCTCGGAGGTCGGGTCCACGTCGGGCGAGTAGACGTAGTCGTAGATCGTGGTCACCGCGGGCTGCGGGCTCGCGAGCGCCGTGTCCGCCGCCACCTGCACCTCCTCCTCCACTTCGGCGCGGATCCGCTCGAGCTCCGCCTCGGTCGCGACGCCGTCCCGCAGCAGGCGGGCGGGGAAGGTCGTCAGGGGGTCGATCGCCGCATCCTCGTCCCGCTCCGACGTCGGCCGGTAGTGGACCTCGTCGTCCGAGAGGGAGTGGCTGTAGGGGCGGATCACGTGGGCGTGCACCAGCGCCGGCCCCTTCCGCTGCCGGGCGTAATCCACCGCGCGACTGAGCGCGTCGTAGGAGGCCAACGGGTCAGTCCCGTCCACCTCCTCGATCAGGAGCCCGGGGAAGCCGGTCAGCAGCTTCGAGATCGATCCGCCCGCGGTGTTCACCTCGACCGGCACCGAGATCGCGTACTTGTTGTCCTCGATCAGGTAGACGATCGGAAGCTTCAGGTTGCAGGCGGTGTTGAGCGACTCCCAGAACTCGCCCTCGCTGGTGGTCCCGTCGCCGGCCGAGCAGAAGACCACCTCGTCTCCCTTGATCCGCTCCTCGACGTCGGGAATTCCGTCGATCCGGGAGTAGCGGAGCCACGCCTCGGCGCAGCCGACAGCCTGGAGGAACTGGGTCCCCGTGGGGCTCGAGGTGGTGACGATGTTGAGGTCCTTGTGCCCCCAGTGGGAGGGCATCTGCCGGCCGCCGGAGTTCGGGTCGTCCGCCGCGCCCACCGCGGAGAGCAGCTGCTCGGTCGCCGTCATGCCCAGACCGAGGCAGATGGCGCGGTCCCGGTAGTACATGTAGAACCAGTCGTAGGCCGGCCGGAACACCTTGGACGCCGCGGCGAGCACCGCCTCGTGCCCGGCCCCGGAGATCTGGAAGAAGATCTTGTTCTGCCGCTTGAGCTGGATCTCCTTGTCGTCCAGCCGGCGCGACAGCACCATGATCCGGTAGAGGTCGAGCAGCTCGGCCTTGTCGAGGCCGGCGGCGGCGGACTTGGCGCGCCGGGCCGACTTGGCGCGTCCGGAGGCGGGGGTACGGGTGGCCATGGCACTCACTGGAAACGGCGAGGGTGGATCGCGGGCGGCGGACCTCCACAAGATATGCGCGTGGGCGGGGCACAGAAAGTCGGAGGGCCGCCGCGGGGAGTTCCGTAGTAGCGCCTGCAACCTACTCTCGGCCCTCGTGGCCCGGCGCTACGGCTGCGAGGACCCTCGCAGGAGGTGGCCATGCGTGGCGAAGGCCTGGGCCGCGGCCGACACGTCGGCCGAGCTTCGGAGCAGCAGCTCCTCGGCCGCGTCCGCGCCCCACCGCACCTCGGCCACTCGGGCCGCGAGCTGGCGGGCGAGCCACGGCTCCAGCACCGGGTGCCGGCCGGCCGTCACGCCCAGCCGCTGCCGGACGCGCTCGAGATAGGGTGGGAGCAGGCTCGCCTGCCAACGAGCGGGATCTCCGATCCAGGCCGCACGACCCGCCGGGCCGGGCGCGAGCGTCTGGGCCACGCTGTCTGCCACGGCCACGTCGAGCGCGCTGTCCGATGCCACCACGACCCACGCCGGCCGAGGCGGAGGCTCCGGCAGAGGGACGTCGGGCGCGATCCCGCCGCCGCCCCGGACCGATCGCCCCGCGCCCGTCCGGAAGACCGCGGCGGTATCGTCCGGTGCGCCGGTGGCGCCGGCGAAGGACCGATACTGCTGCACCGTGATGCCCTGGTAGCGGCGCTGAATGACGCGCCCGCTCGGGGTCACGACGTGGCCGACCGTCAGCATGAGGAGATCGCCCCGCGGCGGGACGTCGAACGGAACCTGGATCAGCGCCTTCCCGAAGCTCCGCCGTCCGACGACGAGGGCCCGGTCGTGGTCCTGCAGCGCCCCGGCCAGCGCCTCGGAGGCGCTGGCGCTGCCGCCGTCCAGGAGCACCACGAGCGGCCAGTGCCGGTATCGACCGTTGCCTCCGGTCACGTACTCCTTCTGCATGTCCCGTTTGCGGCCCGTCGTCCGGAACACGACCGTCTTGGAGGGCAGGAACTCCTGGGCGATCTCCACCGCCTGGGTCACGAGCCCTCCCGGATTGCCCCGCAGGTCGAGGATCAGCCGCCCAGCCCCGAGCCCTTCGAGTCGCTCCAGGGCCTTGCGCACCTCGTTGCCGGCGGCCGGCCCGAAGCTCTCGAGGCGGATGTAGCCGGTCTTCGGGTCCATCATGCGCGCGATGGTGACGGAGGACTCGCGAACGTAGTCGAGCTTGAAGGACGCCGAGATGGAGTCCGGCTCCAGCCGAGGGCCGCGGGCGAGGCGCAGCACGAGCCGGGTTCCCTTGGCGCCCGCCAGCTTGAGCCGGAGCGCCTCCACCCCGAGCCCGGCCACGGAGGTGTCGTTCACCCGGAGGAGGCGGTCGCCCGGCTGGATCCCTGCCTTCTCGGAGGGGCTGCCGCGCCGGACGGCAAGGATGGTCGGCGCGCCCTCCACCATCTCCAGCGCCAGCCCGGCCGTCGCGAGCTCCCCTCGGTCGAGCGCTCCGAGGCGACCCGCCTCCTCCCGGGACACGTAGTAGCTGTGGGGATCCAGCGCGGAGAGAACGCCGGTGATCGCGGCGCGCACCAGCGCCGGGTAACCCACGGAGTCGGCGTAGTTCAGCCGAACCGTGTTGAGGACGCCGGAGAAGACCTGGAGCTCCTCGTAAGAGGAGCCCTGCGCGGCCGCCCCGCTCGCCAGCGCCCCGGCCAGCGCGATCGAGGCCGCGCCCGCCCGCGCGACGGCCCTCACCGGAGGTCCGCCAGACGCTGCCGCGCCATCGCGATCTGCCGGTCGAACCGGCCGGGGGCCAGCTCGAGGAACCGCTCGTAGGCCCGCCGAGCCTCCTCCCGACGATTGCGCTGCTGCTCGGCCAGCCCGAGCCAGAACAGGCTCCGCGCATCCCTGGGGTTCCGCTCGTGGGCCTGGGCCAGGGCGTCGGCGGATTCCGGGAAGCGGCCGGCCTTGCCGAGGGTCACCCCGAGGTCCAGCAGCAGGGTCCCATCCTCGGCGTTGGCGTTCACGGCCCGCTGCCGCTCCGCGAGGGCCTCATCATACTGCCGCATCCCCTCGTAGATGTTCGCCATCTGGACGTGCGCCATGAAGAGCCCGAGGTCCCGCTCCAGGGCCTGGCGATAGAGCGCGATGGCCGAGTCCGGATGGCCGGCCTGCTGATAGAGCGCGGCGAGGATGAACCGGTAGTCGTTGGCGCGCAGCGGATTGATCACGAGGGAATCCCGGCGCTCCGCCTTGTCCGCTCGGGAGACGAGAAGCCGGAAGTCGGCGATCGCCTTGTCGCTCCTCCCGGAGTGGGCCGCCGCCAGGCCGCGGTACCGGAGGATGTAGTCCGGCATCTTGTCCTGGTGGCGGTCCCAGTCGAACTCGTTGGCCATGCGCTGGAATCGGCCATAGGCCTGCTCGTACTTCGCGTCGCGAAAATCGTCGAACCCCTGCCAGAGGAGGCCGTAGACCTTGGACCAAAACTCGTCGA
>JBFIUJ010000099.1:0-8837 GCA_041607595.1 Gemmatimonadales bacterium
GCCGTGCGCGCGGTGGCCGACGGCGTGTTCGACGTGATGGTGGGCCTCAACCCGCCCGTCATCAGCCGGGTGCCCCTATCCGAGGTGGTCGGCCGCCCGAAGCTCGTCTCCCTCGATTCCGATACGGTCTGCACCGCCCGCGAGCTGGGCATCAGCCTGGGCGACTGATCCTCCCCGCTCCCCGCCAGCGTGCCTCGCCCTCGGCCCATCCCGAGCGGATGAGCTCCCCCCGATGACCGACGATCCATCCTCCAGCCGCATCGTGTACCCACCCACCCCGGTCCGCGAGGTGGTGGAGACCCTCCACGGGGTCGTGGTGCGGGATCCGTACCGCTGGCTGGAGGACGCCGGCGCGCCGGAGACCAAGGCCTGGACCGAAGCGCAGAACGCGTGCACCGCCGCCTACCTCGCGGGCTCGCCGCGGCGCGGACCGATCGGCCAGCGCCTCGCCCGGCTGCTCGGCATCGGGAGCCTGGGCGTCCCGACCCCGGCGGGAGGCCGGTACTTCTACGAGCGGCGTGAGGCCGGACAGAACCATCCGGTCCTCTACGTGCGCGACGGCGCAGAGGGCGAGGACCGGGCGCTGGTGGATCCCAACGCGCTCTCCGGGGACGGGACGACCGCGCTCGACTGGTACCATCCGAGTCCCGACGGTCGCCTCCTGGCCTACGGGCTCTCGCAGGACGGCACCGAGGAGAGCGTGCTGCATCTCCGCGATGTGGGGACCGGGGCAGACCTGCCGGATCGCATCCCGCGGACCCGCGCCGCGGACGTCGCCTGGCTGCCCGACGCATCCGGCTTCTACTACACGCGGTATCCGGCCGCGGGCGAGGTGCCGGAGGGCCAGGAGGCCTACCACCGCAAGATCTTCTTCCACCGCCGGGGCACGGATCCGGCGGACGACCCGCTCGTCTTCGCCCCCGCGGAGAAGGAGCACTGGCCCGGGGTCGCCCTTTCCCCGGACGGGCGCTGGCTGGTGATCGCGGTGGCGCGGGGGTTCGACGAGTCCGATCTGTACCTGCTCGACCGCTCCGGCGGAGCTCAACCGGTCGCCGTGGCCGTCGGCCTGCCGGCCCTCTTCTCGGGCGAGGTCGTGGGCGACCGGCTCTACCTACGCACGAACCTGGGCGATCCCTGGTATCGCCTCTACGTGGCGGACCCCACCCGCCCGGCGCGGGAGAACTGGCGGGAGATCGTGCCGCCCACGTCCGGCACGGTGCTGGAAGGGTTCGTCGTCGCCGGCCGCACCCTGGGGCTCCTCTATCTCGAGCGCGCCCGCTCCCGGCTCCGCCTCGCCGACCTCGACGGGCGGGGAGGCGAGGAGCACGCGCTGCCCGGCCTCGGGACCGTGTTTGGGATCGGGGCCGAGTGGGACGGGGACGAGCTCTTCTACGGCTTCAGCTCCTACACCGAGCCGCCGAGCGTCTATCGGATCGATCTCCCCTCGCACGAGCGCGCCTTGTGGCGCCGGGTGGAAGCCGATCTGGACTCCGAGGCCTACGAGACCCGTCAGGTCGAATACCCGTCGCGGGACGGGACCCGGGTCACCATGTTCGTGGTCCGCCGCCGGGACGCTCGCGATGGTCCCCTCCCGACCTACCTCACCGGGTACGGCGGCTTCAACCTCAGCATGACGCCGGCGTTCTCCCGCTCGCTGTTCCTCTGGCTGGAGGCGGGCGGCATGCTCGCCGTCCCCAACCTCCGGGGCGGTGGCGAGTACGGCGAAGCCTGGCACCAGGACGGCATGCTGGGGCGGAAGCAGAACACATTCGACGATTTCCTGGCCGCGGCGGAGTGGCTGGTGCGGGAGGGATTGTCCGAGCCGGATCGACTGGTGGCTGCCGGCGGGTCGAACGGGGGACTGTTGGCCGGAGCGGCGCTGACCCAGCGGCCGGACCTCTTTCGGGCGGTCGTGATCCAGGTGCCCCTGCTGGACATGCTGCGCTACCATCGCTTCGGGATCGCGCGCCTGTGGATACCGGAGTACGGCTCCGCCGACGACCCGGAGCAGCTCGCCTGGCTCGCGGCCTACTCCCCCTACCACCGAGTGATGGACGGGACACCATATCCCGCGGTGCTCCTGGCCACCGCGGAGTCGGATCCCCGGGTGGACCCGCTCCACGCTCGGAAGATGGCGGCGCGGCTCCAGGCGGCCACGACCTCGACCCGGCCGATCCTGCTGCGGCTCGAGTCCAAGGCCGGGCATGGGGCGGGGAAGCCGCTCCAGAAGGTGCTGGAGGAGCTCACCGACGTCTGGACCTTCGTGTTCGAGGAGCTGGGGCTGGAACCCGGCGCCGCTCCCTAGGACGGGATCGGCCGGAGACCGGGCCGATCGGCCTCGGCGGGCAGCTCTCGGGGCGGCGTTTCGTCGCCCCGGAGGAACCGGTCGAGCAGGGCATAGCCGTGGCGGGTGAGCACCGACTCCGGGTGGAACTGCACGCCGGCCACCGGATGGGCCCGATGCCTCACCGCCATGATGGCGTGGTCCGCCGTCTCCGCGGTGACCTCGAGGTCCGCTGGCAGCGAGGTGCGCTCGATGACGAGGGAGTGGTAGCGCGTCGCCGGGAACGGGTTCGGGAGGCCGGTGAAGAGGCCGGTCCCGGCGTGGTGGATCGCGGAGACCTTCCCGTGCACCGGCGGCGCGCGGACGATCCGCCCTCCGTAGGCCGCGCCGATGATCTGGTGCCCGAGGCACACGCCGAGGATCGGAATGGACGACCCCCACCGCCGCACGACCTCCGGGCTGATGCCCGCCTCCGCCGGCGTGCACGGGCCCGGCGACAAGATGATGTGGGACGGCGCCATGCCGCCGACCTCGTCCACGGTCAGGGCGCCCTCACGCCGCACCACGGGCTCACCCCCCAGCTCCTGCACGTAGCGGGCGAGGGTGTGCACGAACGAGTCGTAGTGATCGATCAGCAGGATCACGGACCCGCCCCCTCGGCCAGGGCCGCGATGATTCCCCGAGCCTTGTCCAGGGTCTCGCGGTACTCCTGATCGGGGTCGGAATCGGCCACGACCCCTCCGCCGGCGTGGAAGAAGGCCCGCCCGCCGACGCAGGTGCAGGTCCGAATCGCCACGCTCGTGTCCATGGCCCCCGTCCGACTGACGTATCCGATCGCCCCGCAGTAGACGTCCCGCCTCGTCGGCTCCAGCTCGGCGATGATCTCCATCGCGCGGATCTTGGGCGCGCCGGTGATGGACCCGCCCGGGAACGTGGCCCGCAGCAGCTCCGCCGCGCCAAGCCCCGGCCGAAGCTCACCCGTGACGGTGGAGACGAGGTGGTGCACGGTCGGGTGCCGCTCGAGCGCGAGGAGGCTCGGCACCGCCACGGAGCCGGGACGGCACACCCGGGAGAGGTCGTTGCGGAGGAGATCCACGATCATCACGTTCTCCGCCCGGTCCTTCTCGCTCGCGGCCAGCTCCCGGGCGAGAGCCTCGTCGCCCGCCGGGTCGGCGCCGCGCGGCCGGGTGCCCTTGATCGGCCGAGTCTCCACCCGCCCGCGCGGGTCCAGCCGGAGGAACCGCTCCGGCGAGACGCTCGCCACGACCGCTCCTTCGAGCTCGAGGTAGGCGGCGAGCGCCGCCGGGTTGATCCGGCGGAGCCGTCTATAGAAATCGAAGGGCCGACCGACCAGCGTGGCCTCGAACCGCTGAGACAAGTTGGCCTGGAAGATATCGCCCGCGAGGATGTACTCCCGCGCGCGCGCGACCATCGCCCGATAGCCGTCAGGCGCGAAGGTGGAGCGCAGGCCGACCGCCGCGGCCTCGTCGGGCTCCTCGATGGGATGAGTGGCGACGCCGGCGGGGCGCCGGGGTCCGACCGGATAACCGGTTGCCGCCGGAATCCGGTCCAGGCGCTCCCGCACGTAGCGCAGCCGCCGGGCCGCGGCTTCGGCGTCCACGTCTCCGCGCGAGGTGAGCCCGGTGGAGACGATCCATGCCCGCCCGGCCGCGAGATCCCACGCGATCACCCAGTCGTAGCAGCCGAGCTGCACCTCCGGCAAGTCCAGGTCGGCCGCCCTCGGGTCGGCGGTGAGCGCCTCTTCGAGCTGCGCCCCCCATTCGTAGCCGAAGTAGCCGGCGACGCCGCCCTGGAACGGCGGGAGGTCGGGGAGCTCCGCCGTCGCCCCGGCCGCGAGCCACGCCATGGCCGCGGAGAGGGCGTCCTCCCCTAGGCGCCGCCAGGGGAGACTCGGCTCCCGCGCCTCGCTCAGGCGTCCACGCTGCCGGAAGACGAGGACGGGGTCGGCGGTGAGATAGGAATAGCGTCCCGCGTCTTGCGAGTCGGCGGAGCCGTCGAGGAAGACGAGCCCCGCCGCCCCGAGCCAGCGCTCGCATGCCGAGATCGGCTCCGGCGGCGGGACGAGCTCGGCCACGAGCGGCGGAGCCATCCGGGAAGCGGCCGGCGGAGCTACGGCGATGGCTGGACCCAGGCGTTGGGCGTGCCGGCCAGGGCTCCTCCCGACGGGCGCCACAGCGCGGTATCCTCGAGCCGGCGGGCCAACTCCAGGTCCTTGTCGGTGACGCCGCCGGCCGAATGGGTCTGGAGGCTCACACCGACCTTGTTCCAGGAGACCGTGAGATCGGGGTGGTGGTTGGCCGCCTCGGCCACGTAGCCGATGGTGTTGACCAACGCCAGCGTCGTGAGCCAGCCGTCGGTCTGATACCGGCGACGGATCCAGCCTCCATCGGCGGTCCAGCCCGCGAGGCCGGAGAGCTTGGTGGCGAGCTCCGCCGCATCGTAGACGCGGTCCTTCTTGGACATTGAGCGACTCCTCCGCGGATCGGCCGCGGGGTTTTGACGTGCCGGGTGGACGACCCGTAACATACCGGCGGGGGTGACCCGTACAAGGTAGAGCGCATGCAGCTTCTGGTGAGCGTGGCGGACGCGGCGGACGCGAAGACCGCCGTGGCGGGGGGCGCGGACATCGTGGACGCGAAGGATCCGACGAGGGGAGCACTCGGTCCGGTGGCGCCGGAGGTCTTGGCCCAACTGGACGCCGCGGTGCCGGCGCACCTTCCCTTCAGCGTGGCGTTGGGCGAGACCGACGACCCCGGCGCCGGCGCCCGATGGGTTACCGACTGCGTGATGCGTCCGCGGATCGGAGCGGTCTATGCGAAGCTGGCGGCGACCGCCTCGTGTCCGGGCCTGGTGGGCGAAGTGATTGCCGGGGCGGTCGCGGCCGCGGCTGCGCATCCCGCGCGGCCGTTCCTCGTGGCGGCGCTGTTCGCCGACCGCGTCGGCGATGGCGCGTCCGTGCGGCCGCTGCTGGCCGCGGTCGCGGCCGCCGGCGCGAGCGGCATCCTCTGGGACACGGCGGAGAAAGACGGCCGCGGGCTCTTCGCGCACTGGCCGGTGCCGGTGATGCGCGAATGGGCCGACGCGGCGCGGTCGGAGGGACTGTGGGTGGCCGTCGCCGGCGCGCTCGGCCTCGACGACCTGGACGCCGTGCGGATGGTCTCACCCCGCGTGCTGGGCGTCCGCGGGGCTGTGTGCGAGGGAGGGAGGTCCGGCACCGTCTCGGAGGCCCTGGTCCGACGGCTCGCCGAGGCGGTGGGTCAGGCTCCGAGCAGCGCCGAGAGGCGTGCGATGCCGGCCGCCCCGATCACGGAGACGCGGAGCCCGTTGGGGACCACCGAGGCGAACGCTGGATCCGTGAGCCCCGCCGCCTCGCCCTCGACCGGCTTGACCAGCACCAGATGAGGTGCGTCGAGCGCGCCGGCCACGTAGGCGGCGACGCAATCGCCGGCGTACTCCCACCCGTGGGGCAGCGGGTCCGCCGCGCGGATCCACTCGGCCGGCGCCAGCACCGGCACCGCATCGCGCCCGAGGGCCTCCCCGATCTCCGCCGGGGAGCGGGTCACGAATCCGCCTGGGACGCGCTCGGCCAAGACGTAGGCGTACTGGTCCATCGCCAGGATGGCCATCCAATGGGCCGACTCGGGCGAGAGTCCGAGTCGTTCGTCGAGCCGACGCACCGCATCGGCGAAGGGCCCGCCTCCGGGCACGACCACGATCCGGCCGGCCCACGACCCGAGCTCCCGGGCGACCCGATCCAGCGCTCCCGGGAGGGAGAGCAGACCCCCGCCCACCTTCACCACCGCCGCGAGCCCGCTCACGAGCGGTCGTCCAGCCGGTCCGCCAGGAGCCGGGCCACGGCCGCGGCCGGCGCGGCCACGGAGTCGCCGAGGCCCAGGCTCTCCGCCGCGTCCACCACCCGAAGGCCGGCGGCGTGCGCGGCGGCGTTCGCCAGGAACGCTCCGGACCCCGCGACGACGCCGAGCTCGATGCTCGGGTGGCGGGCGCGCACCCGCTCCACCGCGCGGCGGATCGTGTCGAGCTGGGCCTCGGCCAGCGCCGCCGCGATCTCGTCGATCGCCTGCTCGTCCAGTAGCTCTCGATCGGCGCACACCGCCCGCGCGAGGCGTTCGCCGGCGAATTCCCTCGTGGCCGGGCGGCCGTCCGCGGTAGGGGTGGTCACCTCCTCGGGGCGAACGGCGCCCCGCCACAGGTGCACGTCGCCCGCCAGGGCGAACCGCTCGCCGGCCGGTGCGACTCGACTGCCCAGGAGCGGCACATCGGGCGCCATCGCCTCGACCGGCGTCCGGAGGACCCCAGTGTACACCAGCTCTCCGAGCGCGAGGCGCACCGGATCCGTGCGCCCGATGGCGGCCACACGGCCGTCGGCGATCGGGATCACGTCGGTGGTCGTCGAGCCGACGTCGATGAGGATCGCATCGGGCAGCGCGCGGGCGAGCAGCAGCGCCGAGGCGGCCCAGTTTGCCGCCGCCACGGCGAGCGGTTGGCTCCGGGCGCCGTCGGGGTCGAGGAACGCGCCGTCCACCGAAAAGAAGTGGAGAGGCCGGTCGGGGAACGCCTCCTCCACTGCCCGCACCAGGTCCGCCACGCCCTCGCTCTTGGTTCGGAACCGTTGGGACAGCTCACCGGTCATGGTGACCGCGTGGGCGCTCGGCGCGACGAGGTCCAGCGCACCCGCCATCTGGCGCAGCTCGTCGGAGAGCCGAGGCAGCTCCTGCTCCAACACGAACGGCCGGAGCAGGGAACGCCCGTCCGACCGGGCCGCCTTGAGGTGGACCCCGCCGATGTCCCAGCCGAGCACGATCGTTTTCGCCATGGACCGCCGGAGGTCGAGAGGAAGGCGACTAAGGATAGCGTCCGATGCCGGGCCGGGAAGGGGAGCGCGGTGCTGATCGTCCCGGTGCTCGATCTGCGACGGGGGCGTGCGGTCCACGCGCGTGGGGGCGACCGGGCCGGGTACGCCCCGGTTCGTTCCGTCCTCGCGCCCGGCCGGCCGGGCGACGCGCTGGTGCTGGCCCGCGCGTATCGGTCCACGCTTCGCGCCGAGCGCTGCTATGTGGCCGATCTGGACGCCATCGTGGATCGCCGCCCCCAGTGGGACCTGCTCGAGAAGGTCGCCGATCCCTCGACGGGCTTCGGCGGGGGGCTGCTGGTGGACGCCGGGGTGCGGAGCCTCGCGGACGCGGTGGCGGCGAGGCGCCGGCTCCAGACGCGGGTGGTGGTCGGTACCGAGACGTTCGGGGGTCTGGACCGGCTCTCCGGGCTGCTGGAAACCGTGGGACCCGACGCCGTGGTCCTGAGCCTGGACCTGCGCGACGGGGCCGTGGTCGGGGGGGCGACGGCTCCACTCGAGGCGGCCGGGTGTGCGGTGGCGGCGGGGGTGCGGTCCGTGCTCGTGCTCGACCTGGGTCGGGTGGGCTCGGGCCGTGGGATCGACCTCGTCCTACCCGCGGAGATCCGCCGGAGGCACCCGGACGTCGAGCTGATGGTGGGAGGCGGCGTGCGCGATGGGAGGGATCTCGCCCGCCTGGAGGCGGCCGGGTGCGACGCGGTGCTGGTGGCGAGCGCCCTGCACGCAGGCGGGCGCGAAGCCCTGGAGAACTAGCGGAGGTCCTCCGCGAAGGTGGCCGACTGGCCGAAGCTCTCCTCGACCTCCAGCTCGAGCCGGGTGAGGTGGCCGTACCCGTGCTCCCGCAGCTCGGTCCTGACCCGTCCCGCGAGGTGCTCCGCCAGCATCTCGACGGTGGTATTGGGAATCGGAAGCAACACGCAATCGGTCTTGGGGAAGGCGTACGTGGGCTTTCCGAAGTAGGCCACGGTCAGCAGATCGCCCGTTTCCCCGTACGCGAGCTTCGGGTTTTTCGTGGGCAGGAGGACCTTGTGGTCGATCTCGTCGACCAGCGACCGGGTGATCGACTTCAGGATCCCGAAATCGAGGACGAACAGGCACTCCGCGTCCACCGGCCCCTCCACCGAGATGCCCACCCGGTAGTTGTGGCCGTGCAGGGCCTCGCACTGGTGTCCGCTGAAGGTGATGAAGTGCGCGGAGGCGAAGACCAGGTAGTCCTTGCTGACGGAGACGCGGAACGTACGACCCACGTGAACGGTGCTCCCGGGGCTGGCACCCCCTGCGAGACGAGACGCCGCGGATGCGGCGGCCGACCGGAGCGGCCCGGACCGACGCGGGAAAGGTAGGGGCGGGTGGAGGGAGGAGTCCAGGCCGGTGTCAGGCCGCGCCGGCGCGAGTCTCCACCAGTCGCACGAGGCTCGAGGCGACGTCGATGCCGGTCGCCCGCTGGAGGCCGCGCCACGCCGGCACGCCGTTGACTTCGAGCACGAACGGCCGCCCGTCGGCGTCGGCCACCAGATCCACCCCGGCGTAGTCCGCGCCGACGGCGCGCGCGGCGCAGACGGCGATCCCCTCCCATGCCGTCGGGAGCCGCAGCGGGAGGGCGGAGGCGCCTCGCGCGAGGTTGGTCCGCCAGTCACCGTCGGACCGGCGCTCGATCGCCGC
>JBFIUJ010000100.1:0-8774 GCA_041607595.1 Gemmatimonadales bacterium
CGTCTCCTTCGGGTCCTGCTCGAGCACGGGTGCGGCCGATGCGGCCTGAGCGCCGAGCCACGCCACGACATGGGGGGCATGTGGGACCGGCGGCATCCCGCAGGCGGCTCGGAGCGCATAGTGCGCGAGTCGGGGTGGAATCGCGGCCAGCCGCTCCAGGGCGTCCCACGCGGGGCGCTCGCTGATCGTGACGTAGGGGTCGTCGACCATGGTGCGGCGCCAGGCCGAGTTCACGACGCTCACCGAGAGGCGGGCGCAGATGAGAGGGAACAAGACGGCAATCTCGTCCTCGGTGAGCGGCAGCGCCTCGTGGTAGCCGGCCACCACCCGCTCGGCCGCGGCGAGCGGGTCCGAGGCCGCGAGCAGGGCGTAGGCCGCGGCGACGGCGGGCTCGCACACGGTGGCGCCGTGGTGCATGTCGCCGAAGTCGATGACGCCGGTGGCCCGCGGAGGCCGGGCTCGCGGCGTCGCCACCAGCACGTTGTGGTCGTTGGCGTCGCCGTGTATCACGCTGCGGCGCAGACCCGGCAGGGCGGGGAGGACGGCGGTGTCGTACAGCGCGAGGAATCGCTCGACCAGGACCCTGCGGCCGGCGTCCTCGATGTGTCCCAGGTGGCCGCGGATCCAGCCGAGGCGGGTCAGGTCCCACTTCAGCTCCCGCGCCGCGGCCGGGTGGGCGAAGTCGGCGAGGGCCGCGTCCATCCGCCCGAGCAGCCGACCCAGCTCGTCGAGGACCGCGCCGTGGCGCGGGCTCACGTCGGCCAGCGGGCGGCCCGGCACCCAGCCCAGCATCCAGACGAGCCGAGTGGTCCCATCGTCGAGCCGAGCCAAGACGCAGGGCTCGTCGCCGGCCGCGCGGCGGACCCGCGAGAGGGTCAGATCCGGGTCCCGCTTGGCGATGTGCTCGAAGGCCGCGATCTGGAGCTCGACGAACGCGCGGTCCCGGGCGGGGTGCATCACCTTGAGCGCGAACGAGGTGCCGGCCGCGGTGGTGATGCGGAAGTTGGCGTCGTACTCGCCCGGCAGGACCTGGGCGGTGCCCTCGAGCCCAAAGTGCAGGGCGGCTAGGCGGAGGGCGTCGGACGGAGTGAGCGGCGGGGTGGGAGGTGCGTCTAGGCTCACGGGCTGGTTCCCGGGCCGGTCCCGACGGTGTCGGCCCACCTGGCCGATTCGGACCAGCCCCGAGTCCGGCCCAGATCCAAGCGGGTCAAGACCCCCCGCGATCCCTCGCCTTCGACCGCACCGATCGCATACAGCTGGTGCAGCCCCGGCCCGCCAAAGGCGACGTTCGATACGGACCGTTGTCCCGCGTCATAGCGGCGCACGATCGCTCCCGCCGGATCGAGCACGTAGATGCGCCCCACACGGTGGTACGCCACGTAGAGGTGGCCATCCAGATCGAAGGTCATGCCGTCGAGCACCTGCTGGTCCGTCGCGGTCGGCTTCAGGTGCTCGGTGATGTGGGCGAAGATCGCCACCGGTCCCACGCGACCCGGCGCCACGATCGGGTAGCGCAGGATGCGGCCGGACATGCTCTCGCCCACGTACAGGTGGCGGCCGTCCGGGTGCACGGCGATGCCGTTCGGCCACGCGAGGTCGCGGGCGACGGTCGTTACGGCGCCGGCCCGATCGACGTAGTGCACCCGGCCGCGCGGAGCGTCCATCCCCGAGTCCCGCGGGTCGGTGAAGTAGAACCCGCCGGCGTCGTCGAGGGAGATGTCGTTGGGGGCGACCAGCGGTCCCTCGTCGCCCTCGGCGATCGGCGCCAGACGGGATCCCGTGCCGTCGAACCGGAGGATCGCGCTCTCGGCGGCATCGGCCACGAGGTGGGTGCCGTCGGCCAGCACCCGGTGCCCGTTGGGCTGGGCGGAGCGGGCCCACTCCACCACCTCGCCGTCGAGCGAGAACCGATGGATCACACCGGCCTTCAGGTCGGAGAGGTACCCGGCGCGGTCGCTCACGAAGACGAGACCCTCGCCGAACGAGGCGAACTCCGCGACGACCTCCGGGGTCACGTCGGCTTCCTCCGGCAGCGAGCGGCCGCAGGAGACGAGGCAGACCAGGGCGATCCCGGCGAGGCGTGGCATCCTCCCGACGATTCGCCGCGATGGAGGTCGAGCGCGTCCGTGCGGCGACCGGCCGGGACCTCCTCGACGGCCCAGACGGAGTCGCGTCGTCACTTCAGTGCCGATCTCGTCTGAGGGTGTCGCGGTGCCGAAGATGCGGAGCCGAATCGCCAAGCGGAGTGCCTCACATCCGGGTGCCTTCAGGGAACGGCCAGGGAACGGCCAGGGAACACCGGGGACCTACCTTGGCGCGCACGGTCAACGGTGGGCCCTGTCGTCGTGCCAGCATTGGTGAACATGGGCCCCGCCGCGGGCCACCGCTAGGCCGGCTGGTCCGAGCCTCACGTGGAAAGAGTCCCAACCCCAGGAGGTCCCATGCGCTCCATGCGATTCCCGAGCCTGTTCCTGCTCCCGACGGCCCTGCTCGTCGCCGGATGCAGCGAGCAGCATTCACCCACCGCGGCGGACGAAGCCGGGAGCATCGGCTCGGCGACGGTGGCAGCGGCCAACGCGAGCAACCGGGTGGTCCTCCGGGCCACGGGCGGGGGCATCCTCCCCACGCCCCTCGTTGGGAGTGGTGCCCCGCCGGGAGGCTGGCGCACCTTCTCCCTCGTTGCCCTCAAGCTCGCAGACGGAACCGCCACGGGCCACATGCACTACAACCAACGGAGCGAGTTCCCGTATAACACGCTGCAACATGGCACCGTGACGTGCGTGAACCACATCGGATCGGGTGTCATCCTCATCTCGGCCCACGGCACCAAGCGAGTCGCCGACGCGGACCCCGGTCCCTTCTTCGGGCTGCCCCCGGCCGTCCTTCCAGACAACGACGGGATGGTCTTCGCGGTACGGGACAACGGCGAAGGGGCCGGCGCCTCGGGGCCGGACCAGATCACGTCCGTGGTCCATACCATCAAGGTGCTCGCCGACGCCATCTGCGCCAACCCCGCCCCGTTCGGGTTCACGGTCGGTCTCGCGGAGTCGTTCTTCAACGACGTCGCACGAGGCAACATCGAAGTGCGATAGGAGGACCAACGGCAGGCTGTCGGCGGCAAGAGATGTCGCCGTCGCTGACTCGACCCGCGAGGCGATGCGGAGCACGCAGGTGTCGCACGACGGCGAGGCCCGAGTCCATGCGCCCGTACAAGAAGAAGCCGCCTCAGGGCGGCTTCTTCTCGAGGCGAGGGATCGCGGCCGTCATCCTCAGGTGGATCGTCCGGCCGCCTCGGAGAGCTGAGCGAAGTTCGCCGCCGAATCGCCAAGCAGAGTGCCTCGTATCCGGAGGCGGGGGCCGCCGGGGAACGGCCAGGGAACGGCCAGGGAACAACAGGGGCCTACCTTGGCGTGCACGGCCACCGGTGGACGATGCTCTCGTGCCGGCATTGGAGAACATGGGCCACCGTAGGCCCCCGCTAGGCCGGCTGGTCCGAGCCTCATAGTGGTACGGTCCCACACCCCAGGAGGTCCCATGCGCTCCATGCGATTCTCGAGCCTGTTCTTGCTCACGGCGGCCCTGCTCGTCGCAGGGTGCAGCGAGCAACATTCACCCACGGCGGCGGACGAGGCAGGGAGCATCGGTTCCGCGCCGGTGGCGACGGCCAACGCCGGCAACCGGGTGGTCCTCCGGGCCACGGGCGGTGGTGGCCTCAGCACGCCCCTCGTGGGGAGTGATGCCCCACCAGGGGGTTGGCGCACCTTCTCCCTCAATGCCCTCCTGCGGGAAGACGGCACCGCCGACGGCAACATGCAATACAACCAGCGGAGCGAATTTCCCTATAACACGCTGCAGCACGGCGACGTATCGTGCGTGAACGACATCGGATCCGGCGTCATCTTCATCGCCGCCCACGGCACCAAGCGGGTTGCCGACGCCGACCCCTCGCCCCAGTTCGGGCTGCCCCCTGCCGTCCTGCCGGACGACGACGGGATGTTCTTCGCGGTGCGGGACAACGGCGAAGGCGCCAACGCCTCGGGGCCGGACGAGATTACGGCCGTGCTCCATACCACCAAGGCGGTCGCCGACGCCATCTGCGCCAACCCGGCCGGGTTCGGGTTCTCGGTTGGCCTCGCGGAGTCGTTCTTCAACGACATCGAAGCCGGGAACATCCAAGTGCGCTAGGCGTCGCCGGGCAACGAGGGTTGAGCCCGACGCCCGTACAAGAAGAAGCCGCCTCAGGGCGGCTTCTTCTCGAGGCGACGGATCCAGGCCAGTCGTCCTCGGTGGAGCATCCGTCCGCCTCGGAGAGCTGAGCGAGGTACGCTTCGGACGCCAAGACGTGCCGGCGCATGGAATAGCCACGCTTTCCTCGCCAGCCAGGCGCTGCCCCCCGGCGAAGAGCACGTCGCCGCCACTGGCACTGAGCCGCGTCGCAGATCATCAAGGCCGCCCGCGTGCCGTCCACCCGTTCTCTGGTCCCCCTGTTCCCCCGTTCTCCTGTTTTCCTGGGCTTCCTCATCCCGGCAGCAGGCTCTTCGCCACGAACCACACGTTCGCCGGCCGTTCCGCCAGCCGCCGCATGTACCAGGGGAACCACTGGGGACCGTAGCTGATCAGGGTCTTCACGGTGTGCCCCCGCGCGGCGAGCGCGCGCTGCTCCGCCATCCGGATCCCGTAGAGCATGTGGATCTCGTACCGGTCCTCGGCCACGCCGAGTGAGGCGGCCCTGGCGGCGATGCGCTCGAGGAGCCCCAGGTCGTGGGTGCCGAAGATCGGGAACGCCTGCCCCTCCGTCTGGGCGCGGAGCAGCTCGTCCGCGAGGGCCTCGTAGGCCCGGTCGGTGTCCCGCTTCGCCGGATACGCCACCGCCGCCGGCTCGGCGTAGGCGCCCTTCACCAGCCGGATCGTGGGCCTCAGGGGCAGGAGCCCGGCGAGGTCGGCCGGCGTCCGCCGCAGATACGCCTGCAGCGCCAGTCCCACGCGCTCGTGCCGCTGCTTGAGCCGCCGGTAGAGCGCCAGCGTGCGGTCCACGTAGCTCGAGTCCTCCATGTCCACCCACAGGGTGGTCCCCACCGCCTCCGCCTTCGCCGCCAGCCGCTCGCAGTGCTCCGTGCAGCTCGCCTCCGAGAAGTCGAGCCCCAGCTGGGTCGGCTTGACCGAGACGTGGGCGTCGAGCCCGCGGGAACGGATCTGGTCGAAGGCGTCCAGGTAGTGATCCCGGACCAGGTCCGCCTCCCGCTCGGCGCTCAGGTTCTCGCCCAGCTTGGTGAGGAGCGTGCCCAGGCCGTCCGGTGCCAGCGCGGCGGCGGCGTCGAGCGCGTCGGCCAGCTCCTCCCCGGGCATGAACTTCTTCACCGCCCGCCGGGCGAAGGCGCGGTTGGCCAGGAAGTCGGCCAGCCCCCGGCTCCGGGAGAGGCGGAGCAGGACGGCGCGGGAGAGGGAGCGGGAGGGCATCGCGGCTAGGGCGCCTTGGTGAGGATGGCGGAGGCGACGAAGTCGCCCGGCTCCGCATAGGCGTAGAGGAAGAGGATCTGCCGTTGGTTGAGGCGAAGGAGCGTCACCTCGCCGGTCTCCTGGCAGACGTCGGCCCCCGAGGTGATGGTCTCCCGAAAGCGGGCGGTGGTCGAGCGGATGCGGACCGGCTTCCACTCTCCGCTGCAGGGGAAGGAGGGATAGGAGATCAGGTACGCGCCGTCCTGCTCCTCGAAGCGCATCGCCCAAGTGTTCTCGCTGTCGATCTGATACCCGGTGCCCTCCCAGGCGCCCCGGAGCCAGTCCGATGGCTTCCCCTGAGCCCAGGCGGCTACCGGGAAAAGAAGCAGGAGAGCCAGGAGGAGCGCGGCGCGGCGCATCGGTGTCATGCTCGAATCTCCCTCGGTGGGGCCACATGTCCAGGACTCGGCGCGAGGAGCCGCCGGGCCTCCGTGAGTAGCCGGCTGCACAGCGTGTCGACTCCTTCGACCTTCGACTCTCGACTCTCGACTCTCGACTTTACCGTTGCCGCTCCACCCACCGGAGAACCTCACCCTCCAGCACGTCGAGCGGGAGGGGGCCGTTGTCCAGCACCGCGTTGTGGAAGCGGCGGAGGTCGAAGCGAGCCCCCAACGCCGCCTCGGCCCGCGCCCGCAGGTCCCGGATCGCGAGCTCGCCCAGCTTGTAGGCCAGCGCCTGCCCGGGCCAGACGATGTAGCGGTCCACCTCCACCGCGATGTCGTGCTCCGACTTCGCGGTGTTCGCGGCCATGTAGTCGATCGCCTGCTGGCGGGTCCACCCCAGTTGGTGGATCCCGGTGTCCACCACCAACCGGCACGCGCGCCACATCTCGTACGTGAGCTGGCCGAACCGAGAGTAGGGGTCGGTGTAGAACCCCATCGCCTCGCCCAGCCGCTCGGCGTAGAGCGCCCACCCCTCGACGTACGCGGTGTACCCCGCGTTGCGCCGGAAGGCGGGGATGCCCGCGAGCTCCTGCGCTCGGGCGATCTGCAGATGGTGCCCCGGGACGGCCTCGTGCAGCGTCAGCGCCTCCATCTCGTAGATGGGCCGAGTGTCGAGCCGGTAGAGGTTCACCATGTAGTAGCCGGCGCGGGACCCGTCCTCGGCCCCGGGGTAGTACCGCGCCGTGGTCTGGCTCGGCGCCTCGTAGTCCGGGAAGGGGCGGACGCCGTAGGGGGTCCGCGGCAGCTCGGCGAAGAGGGCGGGCAGCGCCGCATCGGCCCGCTTGGAGAGGTCGCGATACCCCCGGAGCAGGTCTTCCGGGTCGGTGTAATAGAACCGCGGGTCGGTCCGGAGGAACGTCAGGAACTCCGCGAAGGACCCCGTGAAGCCGGTGCCCGCGATCACCGAATCCATCGCGCGGCGGATCCGGGCCACCTCGCGCAGGCCGATCCGGTGGATCGAGTCCGCGTCGAGGGCGGTGGTCGTGTAGTGGCGGATGCGATTCGCGTAGTAGGCGCGGCCCTCCGGCAGGGCTGCGGCGCCGATCCGCTCGCGTCCGGCCGGCAGGTAGACGTCGCGCACGAAGTCGCGGAAGGCGGCGAGCGCCGGCATCACGGCCTCGCCGATCGCCGCGCGCCCCTCGGCCCGCAGCGCCGAGCGCTCGGCGCCGTCCACGGTGGCCGGCATCCGGTCGAACGGCGCGTAGAGGGGGCTCTGCGTCGGGTCGGACAGGATCTGGCCGGCGATCTGGTCCGGCACCGAGCGCAGCGGGCCCGGCGGCTGGACCCATCCCGTCCCGATGCCGCGGCGGAGCAGCGCGGTGACCTGTTCCAGGTATCGGGGGTAGGCGCGCAGCCGAGCGAGGTAATTCCGGTAGTCCGCCGCCTGGCGAAAGGGCGTCGCCGCCGCGAGCTGGGGGAACCCGAGGTGCGGGCCGTCCAGCTGATCCAGCGCCAGGACCTCGGTCGGGAACCGCTGGCCCTCCACCTCGAGCGCCAGCTCGCGGACCAGCAGGGTCTGGGAGAGGGCATCTTGCCCGGCGAGGGCCTTGGCGTCCACCGCGCGGGCCCGGGCCAGGAAGGCGCGCACTTCGCCCCGCCGGCGCTCGATCGCGGCCGCCGAGAGATCGGTGAGCCGATCGCGGTACCGCTCGTCCCCGAGCCAGGTGGCGCCCTCGGGGAACTCCCGCAGCCGCCATTCCCAGTATTCGTCCTGGAGGGCGTGCAGCGACGCCGGCCGGTTCGGGTCCTGTGATCGGAGCGGGTCGGGCGTCGAGGATACGAGGCCGAGCACGAGCAGGGGGAGCATCAAGGCTCTCATCGGGAGGGTCCGGGGGCGGGGGCGGGGGCCGGACTCCCCTCGTCCGACGGCGCGCCGAGGATCTTCGCGGTCGTGATGATCTGGCCGGTGTGTCGCTGTGCGTGCTCGGCCGCGTGAAACAGGAGTCCGCGCACGGTCGAGGGGAGGCGCGCCCGCCCCACCGCGCGCGCATCGTCCAGGGTCGCGGGGTCAATTGCGGTCAGGTCCCGAACCGCGCGGGCGACCGTGTCGCGCCATGCGGCCACGAGCGGCTCTCCGCCGGGGAGTGGGTCGGGGATCTCGCGCTCGGCCTTCAGGGCCTCGCGCTGCGCGGCCGAGAGCGCTTCGCCCCGGGCATAGGCGAAGAGCCGCTCGGTGCTGCCGGCAAGGTGCTTGAGGTGGAAGCCGATCGTCGCGGCCCCACCCGGGGCCCGCCAGACGAGCGCCGGACCGAGGCCGCCGCAGGCTCGTTCGACGTCTTCGGCGGATTGGAGGAGCGCGTGGGCGACCGGCTGGAGCGCGGACGGGATGCCGGGGACCGGGCCTCGGAGCCAGACCTCCGGCCGTGTGGGAGCCGTCATGGGGTGAGGACTCCTATGGTGAAGCGTCGTGGGGCCGCGACGGCTCCGGCAGCCCCGGACACCTCACGACCTCACGACGCCTTCGACTCTCGACCTTCGACTCTCTGCCCCCCCCGACCCTCCGAGCCCCTACGCCGCCCCCGCCGTCCGGCGCTGGAGCGGCACCGCCGACTTGGCCTGCTCGGCCAGGTAGGCGTTGGGATCGTGGTAGATCGCTCCCTCGGGGAGCCAGTCCCAGAGCGGCCCCAGGTCCTTGCGCATCCGGTCGACGAAGAACTGGGGGAGCTCCTGCGTCTCGCCCTCGAAATAGGCGCGCAGGGGACGGTCGGTGTCGAGGCGGTTCCGGATCTCCTTGTAGTAGCGGAGCCGGCCGAACCCCTCGGAGGACATCGCCCGGAGCGTGTTCATCCACTTCGGGATGGTCTCGTGGGTGGCCTGGAAGCGGCGGCCGATCGC
>JBFIUJ010000101.1:0-8737 GCA_041607595.1 Gemmatimonadales bacterium
CGCGCATCAACCCCCTGACCGGGCAGATATACGATGCCGACATCGGCTGGTCGGAGGGCCTCATCCGGGGACGCGTTCGCGAGTTCGAGGAGCTGAGCGATCCCGTCGCCGCGATCAACGCCATGTTCGACGAGCTGTCCTCCAAGCTCACCGCCACGCTGAAGCGGCTGGCCGGTCGGGGCGTGCTCACCGAGGACGCCGTGCGGGAGGGCCTGCGCGAGGTCCGCCGGGTGCTGCTCGAGGCGGACGTGAGCTTCGAGCTGACGCGCGGCTTCGTGGAGCGGGTGCAGGAGAAGGCCGTGGGGGTGGCCGCGCTGAAGGCCGTGCGCCCCGGCGAGCAGCTGGTCAAGATCGTCTACGACGAGCTGGTCGGGCTCCTCGGCGGCAAGGCGACGCCGATCGCCCACGCCTCGATCCCGCCGACGGTCATCCTGCTGGTCGGGCTCCAGGGCTCGGGCAAGACGACCACCGCCGCGAAGCTGGCCCGGCGGCTCAAGGCAGAGCTCAAGGCGCCGTTCCTGATCGCGGCCGACGTCTATCGGCCGGCGGCGGGGGAGCAGCTGCGCACCCTCGGCGAGCAGGTGGGCGTCGGGGTGCACGTGGAGCCAGGGGAGACCGATGTGGTCGGGATCGTGCGCCGGGGCATCGTCGCGGCCGGGAAGGCGCGGGCCCGGACCGTCCTGGTGGACACCGCCGGGCGGCTGCAGATCGACGAGCCGATGATGGCGGAGCTGAAGGCATTGAAAGCCGCCGTCTCCCCGCACGAAGTCCTGCTCGTGGCGGACGGCATGACCGGGCAGGACGCGGTGCGGATCGCCGGCGGCTTTCACGAGGCCCTGGCCCTGACGGGGGTGATCCTCACCAAGATGGACGGGGACGCCCGAGGCGGGGCGGCGCTCTCGATCCACGGGGTCACCGGGGCGCCGATCAAGTACCTGGGCACGGGGGAGCGCCCCGAGGCGCTGGAGCCGTTCGTGCCGGAGCGCCTGGCCGGACGCATCCTGCAACAGGGCGACGTGGTCACCCTGGTGGAGCGGGCCCAGGCGGCGGTGGATCAGGGCGAGGCCGAGCGGCTCGCGAAGAAGGTCGTGTCGAAGAAGGGCATGGACCTGCAGGACTTCCTGGACGCGATGCGCCAGATGCAGAGCCTGGGGCCGCTGAAGAACGTGCTGGGACTACTGCCGGGGATGAGTCCCCAGATGGTGAAGGCGGCGGAGGGGGGACAGGACCGCTTGAAGCACGCCGAGGCGATGGTGCTGTCGATGACGCCGGCGGAGCGTGCCAACCCGGACCTCCTCGATGGATCCCGGCGCCGACGGATCGCGATGGGGTCCGGGCGGACGGTGCAGGAGGTCAACCAGCTGCTTGCGCAGTTCAAGCAGATGCAGAAGCTCATGAAGACGGCGGGGAAGTCCGGGATGAAGCTGCCCTTCGGACGCGGGTTCCCCCGCTAGCGCACTCAACGAGGAACGGGCAACATGGCTACACGCATTCGTCTGCGCCGGGTCGGCCGGAAGAAGGTCCCGCTGTACCGCATCGTGGTCGCGGACAAGGACTCGCCGCGAGACGGCCGCTTCATCGAAGTGGTCGGCACCTACGATCCGCGGGCCGAGAAGGACGCGGACAAGGTGACCGTGGACGCGGACAAGGTGCGGGACTGGATGGCGCGGGGGGCCACCCCCTCCAACACCGTCCAGTCGCTGCTCAAGCACGCGGGCGTCACCCGAGCTCCCTCGGCCTGATGGCGGAGGAGCCCCGCCACCTGGTGGTGGGGCGGCTCCGGAAGCCGCACGGCCTCAAGGGGGACTACACCGTCTTCCCGCTGACCGACGACCCGGCCAGCGTGTTCGCCCCGGGCCGAGAAGTGTGGACGCTGGATCTGGCCGGCCGCGTGCTGGAGGGTCCGCTGACGGTGGAGCGGAGCCGGAGCTACCACCGGGAATGGCTGGTGAAGTTCGCGGGCGTGGACGGGCGCGAGGCGCTGGATCCGCTTCGGGGGTCGTTCCTCGGCGCCCCACGGGAGGCGCTGGTGCCGCCCGCCACGGGCGAGGTCTACGTGCACGAGCTGGCGGGCTTCGCGGTCCGTCTGGAGGACGAGACGCCGATCGGGCTGGTGACGCGCTGCTACGACACGCCCGCCGGGCTGATGCTGGAGGTGCAGGGCCCCAAGCGGGAGTTCCTGCTCCCGTACCGGAAGGAGTTCGTCGTGCACGTGGATCGGGCCGGCCGACGGCTCACGGTGGCGCCGCCGAACGGGCTGCTCGACCTCTAGTCGCATGTTGGCGATCGACGTCGTCAGTCTCTTTCCGGAGGTGTTCTCGCCGTACCTCTCGGTGAGCATCCCGGGGCGCGCGGCCGGGGCCGGGCTGGTGCGGTATCGCGTCGTGCCGTTGCGGGACTACGCCCACGACCGGCACCAGACCGTGGATGACTATCCCTACGGCGGCGGCGCCGGGATGGTGCTGAAGCCGGAGCCGTTCTTCGAGGCGGTGGAGGCGATCGCCCCTCGGGGGCCCGTGGTCCTGTTGTCGGCCCGGGGGCGGCGCTTCTCGCACGACGATGCCGTGCGGTACGCGGTGGGAGACCAGCTGACGCTGCTCTGCGGTCATTACAAGGACGTAGACCAGCGGGTGGCGGACCACCTGGCCACCGAGGAGGTCTCGGTGGGGGACTTCGTCCTCTCGGGTGGCGAGCCGGCCGCCCTGTGCGTGATCGACGCGGTGGTCCGCCTGCTCCCCGGCGCCATCGGGGACCACGAGTCGGCGAGCGGCGACTCGCACTACGACGGGCTCCTGAGCCCGCCGAGCTACACCCGGCCTCCGATCTACCGGGGCCACGAGGTGCCCGAGGTCCTTCGATCGGGCGATCACGCGCGGATCGCGACGTGGCGCCGGGCGGAGGCGGAGCGGCTGACGGCCGAGCGCCGTCCCGATCTGTGGCAGGACTATCACGAGGGTCGAACGCCCTGACGGGCTGGCTTCACAAGGCAGCGCCACCTGGCGCGGAGGGTACGACGATGGAACACATGGCGACAGTGGCGCGCGAGGGCATGCGCACCGACCTCCCGGCCTTCGAGGCCGGCGACACGGTGCGGGTCATGGTCCGGGTCATCGAAGGCGACAAGGAGCGCCTCCAGGCCTTCGAGGGGCTCGTGATCGGCAAGCGGGGCGGCGGCCTGAGCGAGACCTTCACCGTCCGGAAGGTCTCCGCCGGCGTGGGCGTGGAGCGGATCTTCCCGGTGCACAGCCCGACGATCGCGTCCTTGGAAGTGGTCCGGCGCGGGCGCGTGCGACGGGCCAAGCTCTACTACCTCCGGGCGCTCTCCGGAAAGGCCGCTCGCATTCAGGAGAAGCGCGAGAGCTAGTCGGTGCCGTCCCCCCGGCCGACGCTCGCCCGCGAGGCGGCCGTCTGGGCGGACGGCGGCTTGCTGATCGGGGTGGACGAGGTCGGCCGCGGCCCACTGGCAGGTCCAGTGGTGGCCGCGGCCGTCGTCTTTCCGTTTCGGCAGCGCTTCCTCCGCGGACTGCGGGACAGCAAGGTCCTGAGGGCGGCCGAGCGCGCGGCCATCGCGCGCCGGATCCGACGATCCGCCCTCCACGTCGGCGTGGGCGCCGCGTCGATCCGCGAGATCGACCGCCTGAACATCCGAGTGGCCACCGCGCTCGCGATGCGGCGGGCCGTGGCGACGCTGTGCCGTGCGGCCGGCGCCGCGGACGCGCTCCCGGACGGATTCCGCGTGCTGCTGGACGGCCTGCCGATGCCGGAGCTCGGCTACGCCCACGAGGCGCTGGTGGACGGCGACGCGCGATGCCACTCCATCGCGGCGGCGGGCGTCCTGGCCAAGACCGTTCGGGACGAGCTCATGCGCCGGCTCGCCGCCCGGTACCCGGTCTACGGCTGGGCGACCAACATGGGCTACGCCACGGCGGCCCACCTCGAGGCCATCCAGCGCCACGGCCCCACCCGTCATCACCGGTGGAGCTTCTCGCCGGTGAGCCAGCTCGAGCTGCCCGGACTGGCCTGACCGGGGCGTGCGCCGGTCTTGAGTTTCCCCCAACCCGGTGGCAGTTTCAGGCGGCCGGGGGCGTAGCTCAATTGGTAGAGCAACAGACTTTTAATCTGTAGGTCGTGGGTTCGATTCCCACCGCCCTCACTCACCCGCCGCCGGCGGGTCCCCGTGTGCCTCAGTGACGCCCATCTCCCTCGGTGCGGGTCGCGCCGGAGGATTCGACACGCCCGTCCGCCCCCGCCACGGGCCGCCGCGCCCTGGCCTCGTTTCGGAGCTCCCGTGACCACGATCTGGCTCAACGGACAATGGTGCGATCGGGAGACCGCGAAGGTCTCCGTCTTCGATCATGGTCTCCTCTACGGCGACGGGGTGTTCGAAGGGATGCGCGTCTACGACGGCCGCGTCTTCCGGATGGCCGAGCACCTGGAGCGACTCTACGACTCGGCCCACTGCGTCGGGCTCACGATCCCGATCCCCAGGGAGGAGATGGTCGCCGTCACCCGCGAGGGGGTCGCGCGGGCCAAGCTGCGGGACGGCTACCTCCGCCACGTGGTGACCCGCGGCGTCGGCGACCTCGGCCTCGACCCTCGGAAGTGCCCCCGTCCCACCGTGTTCATCATCTTCGACACGATCGCCCTCTGGTCCAAGGAGCGCTACGCGCTCGGGCTCAATGTCGTCACCGCCGGCACCCCCATTTCCCATCGCGAGGCCCTCTCGCCGCGGGTCAAGTCGCTCAACTACCTGAGCCACATCCTGGCGAAGATGGAGGGAACCAACGCCGGGGCGGACGAGGCCCTCATGCTCGACAGCTCGGGCGTCGTGGCCGAGGCCTCGGGGCAGAACTTGTTCGTGGTGAAGCATGGGCGGCTCAGCACCCCGCCGGCCTCCGACGGGATCCTCCGCGGGGTGACCCGCGACGTCGTGATCGGGCTCGCCGTGGAGGCCGGCTACGACATGCAGGAGGTCAGCCTGAATCGCTACGACGTCTACACCGCGGACGAGGCCTTCTTCACGGGAACGGCGAGCGAGATCGCGCCGATTCGGGCCCTCGACGGACGCCTCATCGGCACGGGGCCCATCGGCCCGGTGACCCGCGATCTGATGGAGCGGTTCCACCGGCTGGTCCGGACCGAGGGCGCCGACTAGCGCTGGATGTCCGCGCCCGGACCCAGCATCGCCGTCGTCATCCCCACGCTCGACGAGGCGAGTCGACTCCCCCTCCTGCTGGACGATCTCCGAGCCTTTCGCGCCACGATCGAGGTCGTCGTGGCCGACGGTGGCTCCACCGACGGCACCGTGGAGCTCGCGGAATCCCGGGGGTGTCGCGTGGTCCTGAGCCGGCCCGGCCGCGGTCGCCAGCTCTCCGCGGGCGTCGCCGCCGCGCGCGGCGACTGGCTCCTCGTCCTGCACGCCGACATCCGCTTCGGCCCTGACGCCGTGCGCGAGGCCGAGGCGGCGCTGGAGGATCCCCGCTTCACCTACGGGGCCTGGCCCCTCCGCATCGCCGCCGACGGGTTCACCCTGCGCATCATCGAGATCGGCGCCGCGCTCCGATGGCGCCTGCTCGGCCTCGCCTACGGGGACCAAGGCCTCCTCCTGCGTCGGTCCCTCTACGAGGCCGCGGGCGGCTTCGGCGACTTTCCCATCATGGAGGACGTAGCCCTGGCTCGACAGCTCCGCCGGTTGGCGAGCGGTCGGAGGTTCCGAGCCCCGATCCTGGCCGACGCCCGCCGGTGGAGGCGTGAGGGCGCGATCCGGGGGACGCTGCGCAACGCGACCCTGCTGGCCCTCTTCCTGTTGGGGACGCCGCCCGAGCGACTGGCCCGCTGGTACATCCCGCAGCGCTCCGGCGGCCGATGACCATCGAGATCGCGGTGTTCCTCAAGGCCCCCCGTCCCGGGCAGGTGAAGACCCGGTTGGCGGCGGAGATCGGAGCCGAGGCGGCCGTCGCCCTCTACCGCGCGATGGCCGAGCGAACCCTGGCCGCCGCCGCGACCTCCGGCCTGGCGACCACCGTGTGGTTCGCCCCGGAGGACGGGTTGGCGGACATGGTCGCGTGGCTGGGGACCCGCTGGTCGTACATCCCTCAGACCGAGGGGGACTTGGGGGAGCGCCTCGCCGGAGCCGCCCGGTCCGCCGGCGGGGCCGGCTGGATCGCGGTGGGTGGGGACTGTCCCGGGCTCGACGCCACCCTGCTGCGTGCCGCGGCGGACATCGTGGGTCGCGGCCGGGTCGCGCTCGGTCCCTCGCTCGATGGCGGGTACTACCTGATCGGGGCCCCGACGCCCGTTCCCGACCTCTTCTCCCGGATGCCGTGGAGCACGCCCTCGCTCCTCTCGGCCACGCGATCGCGTCTCGGTGCCCTCGGGGTCCCCTGGGACGAGCTGCGGACCCTGGGGGACGTGGATACCCGGGACGATGCCGTGAGCCTCGGCCTATTGACCTAACTCATTGTCTCAACACATATTGGCTCTCTGTTCCGGGACCGGCGACTGCGCCCGGAATGTCAGCTCGCGGCTTCCAACGGTCCTTGTCGGAGATAGAAGATCCAGTCATGGCATGGCGCGTGGTCGAACTCGGCGACACCGTGTGGAAGGTGTCGCCCGCGGCGGAGCGGACGGGCAACACTCGGTTCTGGCGCCTCGTCCTCTCCTTCCGGTCCGCCGGCTCCGAGCCGGCGTCCTTTTGGGCGGCGTACCCGCTCGAATCCACGTCCAAGTCCGGGCTCTTCGCCCAGGCGGAGAAGATCCCTGACGAGAAGCTCGCCGAGCTCCTCGCGACCCACCTCGGCTAGGGAAAGGCGGCATCCCGGTGTCCACCCAGGGCGGTGCGGAGCGTCTCCGGTTCGAAGATTGCGTCGTCGAGCAGACGGGTGGGGGTCACTGTCGCGCCCGTGTCGTGCTGAGCTGGGGAGACGGTCCACGCCACACCGGGGAGGCCGAAGGACTCGGGTCCGCGGCCGGTGAGATGCGGACCGCCGCGCAGGCCTGTGTGAACGCCCTGATCCAAGGGTTCCAGGGTCAGGCGGCGATGGAGCTGCTGGGGGTCAAGGCCCTCCGCGCGTTCGATGCGACGCTGATCATCGTGTCGATCATGGTGCAGATCGGGGAGCGTACCCAGCGGATGGTGGGATCCATCCTGGTGGAAGGGGAATCGGCCCGGGGGGCCGCCCTGGCCGTGCTCAACGCCACCAACCGCGTTCTCGGAAACCGCGTGCTGCTGCGCTAGGTGCGACGGCTCCCCCCTCTCGGGCATCCTCCTCGGGATACCCGCCCCGAATGGCCTTTGATGGAAGGTGTGCTCGTGACCGGTCCTCTTGTGAGACGACACTCCCTCTCGGTGCTCTGCCTGCTGGCCGCCGGCTGTGCGGGCGGGCCGTCCCAGGCCGCCCCCGCTCCGCCTGCTCCAGCGGCGGACGAGGTGGCGCTCGCTCCACCGATGCGGGCGGAGCTCTCCCTCCCGGCGACGCTGCCGGACGTGCCGCCGGTGGAGGATCTCGCCGAGGCCATCCGCAGCGCCGACTCCGCGGACATGGCGGTGCTCGAGGAGCTCTCGGAGGCCCATCCGGACTCCGGCAACCTGCGCCTGGCGGTGGGGCACGGGACTGGGGGGCCGAACGCCCTGAGTGGGGCGGTCTCCTGGGACATCGACGTCGAGACGTTCGGCGAGCACGATCGCGTACAGTATTACTTGGATTTTTTCCAATCGAAGGGGCGCGAGCGGATGGCCGTTTGGCTCACCCGCATGCCCAAGTACGAGCCGATGATCCGGGAGGCGATGCGTGACCACGGGCTCCCGGGCGACATGGTCTACCTCGCGCTCATCGAGAGCGGATTCTCCAACACGGCCGTGAGCCGCGCCCGGGCCACCGGCATGTGGCAGTTCATGAAGGGCACGGGGAAGCTGTACGGCCTGCGGGTGGACCACTGGGTAGACGATCGTCGCGACCCGGTCCGCGCCACCTCGGCCGCGGCGCGCCATCTGGCGGATCTCCGCGCGCGGTTTGGGTCCCTATACCTGGCGGCCGCCGCGTACAACGCCGGCGCGGGGCGCGTGACCCGCGGACTCCGCCGCCTGCCCGACGATGCCGGCGAGGACGAGGAGACGTCGGACGCGACCTTCTTTCGGCTCTACGACACCAAGCTCCTGCGGCGGGAAACCAAGGACTACGTCCCGAAGTTGATCGCGGCGGCTCTGATCGCGAAGGAGCCGACCAAGTACGGCTTCCCGCCGACGCCGGAGGTGCCGCGGCTCGCGTACGATTCGATGCTGGTAACCGATGCGACGAGCCTCGACGTGATCGCCAAGCTGGCGGACACCAGCCACGCGGCGATCCTGGAGCTGAATGCCCGCTACCTCCGGGGGGTGACCCCGCCGGGGGCGAAGGCCTGGGTCCGGGTGCCCGAGGGGCGCGCGGAGGGGACCGCGCGCGGATACGCGGCCCTGCCACCGACCAAGCGGGTGACCTTCCGGGAGCACGTGGTGGCTCAGGGCGAAACGCTGGGCGAGATCGCCCGGGCCTACCGGGTATCGTTGGCGGCCCTCGAGGGAGCGAATCCGACGGCCCGGCCTCGGGCGCTGCGGATCGGTCAGCGCCTCATCATCCCCGCCTCGGGGTATGTGCCCGAGCCGGCTCGGCAGGCCGCGCGGGCCGGGACGGCGCCCGCCGCGGGCGCCGGGGTCCACCGCGTGCGGAGCGGCGATTCTCTCTGGTCCCTCGCTCGGCGC
>JBFIUJ010000102.1:0-8724 GCA_041607595.1 Gemmatimonadales bacterium
GACTGGGGAGCCGGCCAGCCGATCCGGGCCTCCGACACGCGCTCGGCCCGGCTCGCCAGGTCCTCGAAGCGCGGGAGGCGTCCCTCGGCGGCGCGGATCCCCACGAATTCTCCGGCGGCCAGCGGCAGCGCATCGGGATCGCCCGCGCCCTGGCGGTCGAGCCGTCCTTCATCGTGTGCGACGAGCCGGTCTCCGCCCTGGACGTCTCGGTCCAGGCGCAGGTCCTGAACCTGTTGGCCGACCTGCAGCGCCACCGCGGCCTGGCCTACCTGTTCATCGCCCACGACCTAGCGGTCGTGCGCCAGATCGCCCAGCGGGTGGCGGTGATGTACTTGGGGAGAATCGTGGAGACGGGACCGACCGAGACCCTGCTCGAGCGCCCGCGCCATCCCTACACCCAGGCGCTGCTCTCGGCGGTGCCCGAGCCGGATCCGGCCACCCGGCGGGCACGGATCGTCCTCACCGGCGACCTGCCGAGCCCGTCACGGCCGCCGTCGGGGTGCGCGTTCCACCCTCGCTGCTTCCATCCCAAGAAGGACGCCCGCTGCCGGACCGAGCTCCCCCTGCTCCGCCCACTCGGCGGAGCGGAGGTCTCCTGCCATCATGCCGAGGCCTGACCCGGACTAGGCGACCTCCAGGAAGACCTCGGACACCACCTCATGGTACTGGTGGACGATGGCGTCCAGGACCACGGGCAGGCAGTCCTCCTCCAGACCCAGTCGCTGCCACGCGCCGGGCGAGAGCTGCGGCACCAGCCGCTCACCGCTGCTCCCCAGCTCCAGCGCGTTGACCAACACGTCCGCCACGTGCACCGCCGCGGCTTCCACCGAGGAGGCGCCGACCCCGTCGGGGTCGTGATGGCCGCGCGCGGCTATCCTGAGCCCCATCGGGAGGTTCCAGGCGGCGAGCAGGGCGGCCCCCACCTCGGCGTGGTCGAACCCCAGGAGCTCCCGCTCCACCTCGTGGAGCAGCTCTCCCGTCTCCCGGCTCCGCAGCATGGCACTCACCGCGACGTCCGGCACCGTGAGGAACAGCACCGGCCGCCCGATGTCGTGCAGGATGCCCGCGACGAAGAACCGCTCGAGGTTCACCCCGGCGCGATGCGCGGCCAGGGTGCGCGTCCCGATCGCGCAGGCCAGGCCGTGCCGCCAGAACTCCTCCATGCTCAGCAGGCCCCTCGGGACCTGGCGGAAGAGGCGGGTGACCGCGGTGGCGAGGGCGAGATCCAGCAGCTGGGAGGTGCCCACGACCCGAATCGCCTGAGTGACCGTATCCACCTGCTGCGGGAGGCCGTAGATCGCGCTGTTCACGATGCGGAGGAGCCGCGCCGTGAGACCCGGGTCCTCCGCGATGGCGCGGGCCGCGTCTTCCGCCGAGCTCCGGGGATCGCTCAGCACGCGATGGAGGCGCAGATACACCTCCGGCAGGGAGGCGAGGCGCCCGATCTTTCGGACCAGCTCGGCCGGGCCCTGCGGAGGCATTAGCGACACGGTTCCTCCGCCTCGAGGAAGGCGGCCAACACGGGCTCCAGGACCGCGTAGCGCTCCACCAGCGTGGTCAGGGCCAGAGTCGCCTGCTCCAGCGCTCCCTCGTCCGCAAGTCGCTCGACCCGCCACGCCAGGTCGCCCATCGCCTCCGCCCCGATGTTGAGGCTGGCCCCGCGGATGGTATGGGCCGAGAGCCGGAGCGCCGCGCCGTCCCCGGTCTCGATCGCGCGGGCGCAGGCCTCCAGCTGCTTGGTGGTCTGGCCCAGGTAGAGCCCGAGGATGTCGCGCGCGAGACCCGGATCGGCCTCGGACAGCTCGACGTACCGGCGCCACACCCCGGCCGGGAGCGCCACCGCGCGTGACCAGTTCATGCCCGCCCACCCGTCGGAGCGGCGGCATCGGCCGCCGCGAGCGCACCCGGTCCCGAGCAGACCGCACAGGTCCCGCGACCGATCGGCACGCGCCGCGCGATGAGGTTTTCCCTCGCCAGCCGCGCGTCACCATCGCGGACACGGCGGCAATGGGCGCAGATCGGCAGGAGCGCCTCGAGCCGCCGGAGCTCGCGCTGGAGACCCAGGATCCGCTCGGCGACCCGGAGGCGGGCACCGAGCTGGTCGGGATCCACCGGCTTGGTCAGCAGATCGTCCGCCCCGGCGTCCATCCCTTCGAGGTATCGCCCCTTCCCCTCCAGGACCGTGATGAGGATGACGTAGGTGTAGGCCGATCGCGCTTCGGCACGGATCATTCGACAGAGGTCGAGCCCGCCGATCCCAGGCATGATCCAGTCGGTCAGGACGATCGGCGCCGGGGCGGCGCGGTACGCCTCCCAGGCCTTCCGGCCATCCCCCACGACCACGGGCGTGTGGCCCATGCCCTCGAGCGTCGAGGAGAGCAGGAGGCGACTCAGCGCGTCGTCTTCGGCGACCAGGACTCGCATGGCGTCCTCAGATGAACCAGGCGGGAGAGGCAGGGCGATCGCCAGCCGCAGCCGGCACGCGCCCCCGCTGCCACAGCGACACCCGGAGCGTCTCCGGCTCACAGCACAGCTCCGCCTCGTCCAGCAGCCGGGCGCCCGACAGGCCGAAGGGAAGGGCCGGTCCCACGATCACCGCGGGCAGCGCCAGCCGGCTCGGGCGCGGCAGCGACCCCTTGAGCGCGCCGCCGATCATGTTGGCGATCTCCCCGACCGCGTCCGACACCTCGGCCAGGCCCAGCGGCCCCGCGTCGGGGCCGTACATCCGCTCGGCCGCCCGCCGTCCGAGGGCCCAGGGACAGCGCACCACCACGAGGCCCTCCCACGCCCCCTCGATCTCCACCGCTCCGGTCACGGTGCCGGCGTCAGGGGCGAAGGCCCCGCCGTCCGCCGTTCGGAGCTCGAGCCCGAGCAAGGCGCTCCAGACCAGCTCGGCCGCGTCGCGCAGCGCCTCCATCGGCGGCGTCACGCGGCCTCCTTCGCAGTCACCGGACGGCGGAACCCCACGGTCCGGCCGAGCTCCACCCGGGCGAACCCCTCGGCCGGCACGAGCGCCGTCTCCGCTCCGCCGACGAAGAGGTAGCCGCCCGGCCGGAGCGCCTGCTGGGTGCGCCGGAGCACTTGGAGCCGGATCTCGGGATCCAGGTAGATGAGCACGTTCCGGAGCAGCACGACGTCCATCACCGGCAGCGGAGGCCAGGGCGCGGCCAGGTTGAGCTCGCGGAACTCCACCATCGCCCGCGGCGCTGAGCTCAGCCGCCAGGTCGTTCCCTCCCGCTCGAAGTGCCGCAGCAGGAGCGGCGTCGGCAGCCCGCGGCCCACCTCGAGGTGCCCGTAGCGTCCCGCCCGGGCCCGTTCCACCATCGACCGGGAGAGGTCGGTGCCCAAGATGCGGAGGTTCCACCCCAGCAGCGCGGGGAACTGCTCCCGGATCAGGAGGGCCAGGCTGTACGGCTCCTGACCGCTGGAGCAGGCTGCGCTCCAGATGGTGAGCGCACGGCTCCGGGCCCGCGCAGCGATCAGCTCGGGCAAGACGATGCCGGAGAGGGCGTCGAACGGATGGCGGTCGCGGAAGAAGCTGGTCTCGTTGGTCGTGAGGGCCTCCACCACCCGCCGGGCCAGGGCGCCGTTCTCCTCGTCCCTCACCCGACCGAGCAGCGCCTCCAAGGACGGGAAGTCCTCTTCGCGCGCCAGGTGGCCCAGGCGGCTCTCGACCAGGTACTCCTTGCCGTCCTCGATGGCCAGCCCCGCCTGGCGGAGGGCCAGTGCGCGGACGTACCCGAAGTCCGCCTGGGAGATCGGAGCGCGCATCGTCAGGCGCTCCGGACCGTGGCGACGGGCACGGCGTCCGGCTGGGCCCGCCGGTGGAGCTCGGTCGGGATCGCCCCGAGGGGCAGCACGCGGTCCGCCAACCCGGCCTCGGCCACCTGGCCGGGCATCCCCCAGACGACGCTGGTCGCCTCGTCCTGGACCACTACCCACCCGCCCGCCTCCCGGATCGCCCGGGCACCCTCCAGGCCATCCTGCCCCATGCCGCTCAACACGGCCGCGACCGTCCCGGCGCCGTAGACCCGCGCCAGCGACCGGAACAGGAGGTTGGCCGCCGGGCGGCACGAGTGCTCGGGCGGGCCGTCCGAGAGGTGCAGGCGGGTGCGGGTACCCTCCCGGACGACGGACAGGTGCCGTCCCCCCGGGGCCAACCAGACGCGACCGGGCTCCACCGGCGCGTCTTCGAACCCCTCCGCCACCGGCAGACGGCACTCCTGGGCCAGCCGGGTGGCCAGGAGCCGGGTGAAGGCCGCGGGCATGTGCTGCACGATCAGCACGGGTGCGGGGAAGTCGGCCGGCAACGCCGCGAGGAGCGCCGCGAGCGCGTTGGGACCACCGGTGGACGCGGCGATGCCCACCACCTCCACCCGGCGGGGCGTCGCCTCCAGCGTCCTCGTCGGGACGGCGGCGACCGGGACCGGGCGACGGGCCGCCGCGCGGCGGCCGCCGGCCAGCGCCTTGATCTTGGCGACCAGGTCGGCCCGCACCCTGGTCAAGCCACCGGTGTCGGAGAGGCCGCTCGGCTTGAGGAGGTAGTCGCTCGCGCCCAAGGTGAGGGCGTCCACCGTGGCGATGGCCCCGCGCTCGCTCAGCGAGCTGAAGATCAGCACGGGCAGGCCTCGGACGTTCGCGCGCAGGGCGCGCAGCGTCTGGAATCCGTCCAGCTCGGGCATCTCCAAATCGAGTAGGACGAGGTCCGGCTGGAGCTGCTCGACCTTGGCCAGCGCCACGCGCCCGTTGGGCGCGGTCCCCACGACTTCGATCTCGGGATCGGCCGCGAGGGTCTCGACCAGCAGGCGCCGCACCACGACGGCGTCGTCCACCAGCAACACGCGGATGGGAGGCATGACTAGGCGGCCGTGAGGCCGAGCAGCGTGAGCTTGTCGTGCAGGATGTCGGGGGTGAACGGCTTCATGACGTACTCGTTCGCGCCGGCCTCCAGGGCCTGCGCCATGGGAATCGTCTCGGACTCGGCGGTGACCATCACGATGAGCATGCGCTCGAATCCGGGGCGCGCCCGGACGGCCCGCACCAGGTCGTAGCCCGACATCTGGGGCATGTGCCAGTCCACCAGGGCCAGGTCCGCAGGGCCGTCGCGCTCGAGCCGGGCCAGGGCCGCGGCCCCGTCGGCCGCCTCGGTCACGGTGAACCCCCAGCCGGACAGCATCCGGCCGAGGACTCGACGGAGGGCACCCGAATCGTCCACCACTAGCGCTCGCACGGCACCCCCCTGGCACGGGCCAGGCCCCCGACAGCCGCGGGCCTCCAGCTTCAGTATCGGCGCCGCGGACGGCCCCCTGAAGCGACCGGGGCCGCCCCGCAGGACGGCCCCGGAACCCGGCCTCAGGCGGCGACCGGCCGCCCCCCCGGGACGGGCCCGGATTCGCGACCGGGCGTACCGGCCCCGTGGCGGAAGGTGGCCACCAGCGCCTGGAGCTCGGCCGAGAGCTCGGCCAGCCGCTCCGCCGACCGGAGGGTCTCCGCGGCTCCGTCCGTCGTGCCCCGAGAGGCCTCGGCGACACCGGTGATGCCCTGGGCGATCTCCGCCGCGCCGCGGGCGGCCTCGGCGGCGTTCCGGCCGATCTCGTTCATGGTCACGGCCTGCTCTTCCACCGCGCCGGCCACGGTCGTCTGGATGTCGCTGATGTGCACGATGGTCCGGCTGATCTCCTCGATCGCGTGGACCGCGCTCCCGGTGTCGGCCTGGATCGCCTCGATCTTCCGGCTGATGTCCTCCGTGGCGCGCGCCGTCTCCTTGGCCAGCTCCTTCACTTCGTTGGCCACGACCGCGAACCCCTTCCCCGCTTCGCCGGCCCGGGCCGCCTCGATGGTGGCGTTGAGGGCCAAGAGGTTGGTCTGCTGGGCGATCCCGGTGATGACCTTGATGACCTGACCGACCTCCCCGCTCGACTCGCCGAGCTTGGTGACCGTGCGGTTGGTGGACGCCGCCACGTCCACCGCCTGGCTGGCGACGGCCGCGGCCTCCGCCACGCGCACCGCGATCTCCCGAATGCTCTCCCCCATCTCCTCGGCGCCCACCGCCAGGGTGGCGACGTTGGTGCTCACCTGCTCGGCGGCGGCGGAGACCATGCCCGCCTGGGCCGACGTCTCCTGCGCGCTGGCGGCCATGATGTTGCTGGTGCCGGTGAGCTGGCTGGCGGCGGCGGCCAGGGTATGGGCGCCGTGCCCGATCGTGCCCACGCTCTCGCCGAGATCGGCGGCCATCGCGTTCAGGTTCCCCTTGATCGAGGCGTAGGCCCCCTGGTAGTCGCCCGTCATCCGGGCCGTCAGGTCCCGGGAGGCGATCCGATCCACGACGGCCGAGCTCTCCTGGAGGGGTTGGGCCACCGCGGTCAGCATCGCATTCATGCCCTCGCACAGCTCGCGGTAGGCGCCCTCGAACGCATCGGCCTGGCCGCGGACCTCCAGCCGGCCCGTCCGGGCGGCCTCGATCAGGGTCCCCGCCTCGGTCAGGAGGCCCTTCAGGACGCCGATGGTCGCGTTGACGCTCTCCTTGATGCGGCGATGGTCGCCCCGGTACTCGCCCCGGACCTCGGTGGAGAGATCGCCGCGCGCGATCCGCTGCAGCACGCCGGTGCTCTCGATCACGGGGGCGACCGTCGCGTCACGCATCGCGTTGATGCCTTCGCACAGCTCGTGGTAGGTGCCTTGGAATCGCTCGGACGCCACTCGGTCGGTGAGATCGCCGGCCCGGGACCCCTCCGTGAGCCGGGAGATCTCGCCCATCAGCGCCTGGAGCGTCTCGAGTAGCCGGCTCAGCGAGGCGGCCAGGACGCCGATCTCGTCGTTCGATGGGTGCGAGATGGTCAGGTCGATGTCGCCGGCGGAGAGACGGTTGGCCGCCTCCGCCATGCGGCGGATCGGCGTCTGGATCGACCAGATGATCAACATGCACATGACGGCGAGGAGCGACCCCAGGCCGATCCACATCGCCGTCATCAGCGTCGTGTTCCGGAGGATCACCGCCTCGGCCTCGGCCTCGACCTGGGCCGCGTGCCGCTCGAGGGCCGCCTTGAAGGCGAGCGCGGCGTCGTTGTGCTCCTCGTAGCGCGTGGTGAGAATCCCGCGGGCGTAGTCGTACGCCCGCTCCCGCTGGTCCTTCTGCAGGGCCGGGATGTACTTGTCCTCGAGAACCTGGAAGAACTCCATCGCCGTGATGTGGACCCGCCCCTCCAGCATCGCCCGGAGGGTGCTGTCCTGGATGGTCCGGCTCCACCTGGCGTGCGTGCGTTCGTATCGCGTCCGAAGCGCCTTGGCCTCCTGCACCAGGGCCTGCAGCCGGGTCGGGTTCATCTCCCCGGCCATGCGGAGCATGACCAGGTACGGCTCCTGGATGTAGAGCGAGGGCGGCGCCGATTCGGCAAGGAGGTCCTTGGCGCTCACGACCTGCTCGTAAAGCGGGCCGTTCACCTCGACCTGGCGGACCGAGCGGGCGGCGAACAGCCCGAAGACCAAGAGGCCGAGGACGCAGGCCGCGAGGAGCGAGAAGAGCTTGGCCCGAAGGGTCAGCCGATGGAGAAGGCGCATCGTGGGCATCCGGTAAGAGGAACGTCCGTGAGTCAGGCGGCGGCCGGGTGGGCGCCGAGGAGCAAACGATCGATGTCCAGCAGGAGCAGCAGGCGATCCGGCAGCTTGTAGGCGCCGCGAATGAGCGCCCGGGCGCCGCCGGTCAGGGTCTCGGGGGGAGCCTCGAAGGCATGGTCCTCCACGGCCAGGATGTCTCCGACCCGGTCCACGAGGAGGCTCACGTGCTCGCCCGCCGAGCGGAGGATGACGTGCATGGGCTCTCCCGCGAGCGGTGGCAGGCCCATCACCACCCGCACGTCCAGGGCGGTGACGATCTGCCCCCGCAGGTTGACCAACCCGCGGATGGCCGGGGGTGCCAGCGACACCCGGGTGATCGGCTGGGGTCGGAGAACCTCCTGGACCCGCTCCACCTCGATGCCGAACCAGTGGCCGTCGAGGGAGACCGCGCAGCATCGGCGGACCGCCGTCACGCCGGCACCTCCACCGGGCCCAGGAGCTCGGCCCGGGCGAGCACCCAGTCGAGATCCACCACCTCGGTCACCTTCCCCTGCACGACCACCGTTCGGAGGATGCCCTCCCGGCCCCCGGGCCGCTCCGCCGCCAGCGCCTCCTCCACGATGTCGTGGATGAGGCCCACGACCAGGCCGACCCGCAGCCCGGCGCGGCCGTAGATGACGACCGTCAGCGGCTCCGCCTCGGAGCCGGGAGGGGGAGCGGCGCGGGGGCGGCGGCGGCGCTCCGGAACGGCCTCGGCGACGTGCACCAGCGGCAGGATCTCGCCCCGGTACTGGATCACGTCCTGGCCCCCGATGCGTTCCACCCGATCGCGCGACACTTTCTCGAGCCGGGCGACCAGGGACAACGGCATCGCCATCCGCCCGCCGTCCGCTCCCCCGAAGACGAGGAGGGACTCCCGGCGCACCGGCGCCTCCACGGCGTCCGTCACGGGTCGGAGCAACACCCGCTCCCGCGACTTCGGTAGCACCCGAGCGTGCTGTGCCAGGCCGACCACGTCGAGGATCAGTGCCACCGACCCGTCGCCCATGACCGTGGCCCCGGCGTAGAGATCGCCCCCCTGCACCAGTGGCCCGAGGGGCTTCACCACGATCTCCTGGGTGTCGTTCATGGCGTCGACGACCAGACCGAACTGCCGGTCGTCCGCCCGGA
>JBFIUJ010000103.1:0-8712 GCA_041607595.1 Gemmatimonadales bacterium
GAGTCGGCGGAGTGGTACGGATCACCATGTCCAGCGGCGATCGGCTCCGGGGCATCTTCGCCCTGGACGCCGAGGGCTTCCTGGGGGACCCGCGCCCGGAGCCCCTGGAGATCATCGTCGAGGGCACGTTTGACGCGGAGCTGGCTCCGAGGTAGCGGCGGCGACCGCCGGGGGCCGCCACGGCGCTCCCCGGCGGCAGCCCTCTCCCGCTTTGGCTCCTCTCTGGCCCGACGATCGGCCGGGCGCGCTCGTCCGCAGGGGTACGACGCCGCCAGTCCCGCCGAGGAAGGCCTCCCCGTCCGCCTGGCCACGCCCCGCCCGCGCGGGTATGCTCCAGCGGACAGCGGGCCGTCGCCCATGACCTCGAGCCCGGCCAACCACGGGGAGCGTGAACGAGAATGATCACAGCCATGAATCGCATTCATGTGGCGCCCGAGTACGCCGAGCAGTTCGAGCAGCGCTTTCGCGAACGGGCCCGGCTGGTGGACGGCATGCCCGGGTTCATCTGGAACAAGGTGCTGCGCCCGGTCAACCCGGGAGACCCTTACATCGTGCTGACTTTGTGGGAATCGCGCCGCGCGTTCGATGCGTGGGTCCAGTCGGACGAGTTCGTCAAAGGGCATGCCCGCTCCGGGACGCTGCCGCCCGAGGCGTTCACGCGGCCCAACCAGCTGGAGCTGCACGAGGTCTTCTTGGACTCGAGCCAGCCGGATCTGGCGCCCGAGCCGCGGGGCAAGCCAGTGGCGTTTCACGGCACGCCGCAGGGCGAGCGTTGAACGGCGTCGTACCTACGCTCGTCGGATAGACCGGGGCGGGTCGGGACAAGGGCGCACCGCAACAACCCTTCGACGCATCAGGACGGCGACGCCGCGAGGAGCCTGGCGTCGCCGCCTTGGCCTTGTGAAGGGGCTTTCTTGGGCAAACCGCGACCCGCGCGCCGGTCCATCGTGGTCGAGGGAACGTTCGACGCGGAGCTGGCCACCCGGTAGCAGCGACCTTCCGCCGGGGAAAGCCGGGGTGACCCCGGCGGGAGGCCTTCCTCTTATCCGCTCCTCCATCGCGCGACGATCGGCCCGGCGCCCTAGTCCGAGGCGTACGACGCCACCAGTGCATCCAGCGCCGAGTGCACCGCCGCGACCGTGCGGGTCACCGACCGCCCGTCGGTCTGCCAGCTGGAGACCGAGATCCGCATGCACCGCATCCCGTGCCAGGTGGTCCCGCTGAAGAACGCCTCCCCGTCCGCCTGGACGCGCTCGATCACCCGGTCGGTGAAGCGATCGTGCGCCGAGGCGACGTCGGTGTCAGGGGCCAGGAACCGGACCAGTCCCTGGTTGATGATGGGCACCGCCAGGACCTCGACCCGGGGGTGGCCCCCGAGCCCCGACACGATGTCCCGCGCGGAGGAGCAGGCGCGCTCCACCAGCTCGGCCAGCCCCCGCCGGCCCAATTCGCGGATCGCGGCGTAGGTCGCGAACCCCCGGGCCCGTCGGGACCACTCGGGGTTCCAGTCCATCTGGTCACGCGCCTCTTCGGCGTGGGTCAGGTAGCTCGCCCGGTAGGTCATCGCCCCGGCGTGCGCCGCCGGATGCCGGACGAAGGCGTAGCCGCAGTCGTAGGGCACGTTCAGCCACTTGTGCCCGTCCACCGCCCAGGAGTCCGCCTCGGCCACCCCGTCCACCAGCGGCCGGTAGCGCTGGCTCACGTTGGCCCAGAGGCCGAACGCCCCGTCCACGTGGACCCAGGCGCCGGCCGCCTTGGCCGGCGGGATCAACTCCCGGTACCGGTCGAACGCGCCGGTGTTGATATCGCCCGCCTGGAGGGCCACGACGAGTGGGCTTCCCCGCCACGTCGAGAGGGCCTCCTCCAGCCCTCTGGACTCGACCTGACCCAGCCGATCCACCGGCAGCTCCACCAGGCAGTCGGTGCCGAGGCCGAGGAAGCGGACCCCGCGGGCGATCACGCCGTGCTGGGCCGCGCTGGCGAGCACCCTGAGCGGCGGCGCGCCGAAGAGGCCCCGCCGCTCCACGTCCCAGCCCGCGGCGGCGAGCTGCGCGTGCCGCGCCGCCGCGAGCCCGGTCGTGTTCGCCATCTGGCCCCCGGTCACCAGCGCGAAGCTCGACTCGGCCGGGAGCCCGAGCAGCTCCTTGAGCCAGGCGCCGCAGATCTCCTCGACGACGGCCGCCGCCGGGGCGGTCGAGTGCAGCGCCGCGTTCTGGTCCCAGCTCGAGGTGAGCCAGTCCGCCGCCAGCGCGCCAGGCAGGGTGCCGCCGATCACCCAGGCGTAGAACCGGTCGCCCGCGCTCCCGATCAGCCCGCCCTCGGCGTCCCGCGCCAGCTCGTCCACGACCACCGTCGGGTCCACCGGCTCGATCTGCAGCGGGCGCCAGAGCCGCTCGTGCAGCTCGTCGTGGGTGAGGCGGGCGGAGACCCTCGCCGTGCGCGTCTGCTCGAGATAGCGCATGGCGTGGCCTACGGCGGCGAGCAGCGCCGCGCGGTCGGAAGAACGTCGGCTCATGACCGGTCGTGGGGTGGGGGGTGACGGGTGGCGGATCGGGCCCGGGCAACGTCCCGCGGCGGGCAGGGCCCGGCTATCGCTCGACTCCGCTGGTCCAGATCAGGATGAGCCCGCAGGGTGCGGGTCCGAACTCGGCCGGCGCCTCGAGGTCCGAGCGGTAGACCTCGATCCCCTCCACCCACTCGGGAGAGACCAGGTCGTCCAAGGCGAAGCCGCCGAAGGAGCCCGACGCCATGCCGTCGATCCGGATCTGCGGCTCGCAGTTCTGGCTCCGCATCACGACCCTGACCCCGCGACTGGTATAGGCCAGCCGAACCCCCGCGATGGTGCGGAGCAGGTCCGTGACCTCGAGCGGCGCCTTGGCCTCGATCTCCTCCCGCGGGATGAACCGCCCCACACCCATCCGCCAGCGGTCGTAGAACCCCCGACGGTAGGCCCTGCCCTCCACCACCACTTCGGTGAGAGCGTAGGCGCTGGGGTCGAGCTCGATCTCGAGGTCCAGCACTTCGCCCGGCACCACCGCGATGGCCCGGCTCAGGCCGGCGAAGCCGAAGGAGCGCACCTGGAGGAGCACCGGACCCGCCGCGACGTCGCTCAGCTGGAACCGGCCGGCCGCGTCGGTCCGCGCCGATAGCCCGGTGCCCAGCAGGCGCACGATGGCGTCCTGCACCGGCGCGCTGTCCGCCGACGACACGACGCGCCCCGCCATCGTGGTCCCCCCCTGGGCGGCGACGGGCACGACCCAGGCCGCGGACCCCAGGAGGGCATAGGCCACCCGCCGGACGGACGATGTCACACTCCCCGGAGCCAGATCACGACCACACCGCACGCGGCGAAGCGCGTGTTGAGCTCGGGCGGAATCTCGGACGGGCCGCGGTAGACCTCGATCCCCTCGATCTCGCCGGGGGCCACGAAGTCGATCACCGTCGGGTCGGCCCGATTGCCGTTGAGATAGAAGAAGGGGAGGCAGCGCTCCCGCCGCATCCGGATCTGGCACTGCCCGCCGCTCCCCCGGCACTCCACCCGCACGCCGGGGACGGAGCGGAAGAGGTCGCTCAGCTCGCGGACGTTGCGGCTCTCGATGAGGGCTCGGGTGAGGAAGACCCCGGGCCCGCCGGCGAGGCGCCGACGCTCGAACTCCCGGAGCCCTGGCGCCACCCTCGGCTCGTTCCCCTCGATGACCACCTCGGGCAAGGCGGTGGCGGACGGCACGAGCTCGAACTCGACCTCCACCGTCTCGCCCGATCGGACCACGATGTCGGTGAAGAGGGGCTCGTGGCCGATCGCGCTGGCCCGGAGCCGGTAGGGGCCGGAGGAGATGCCGGCGAACTGGAAGCGTCCGCCCTGGTCCGTGGTCCGTACGTGCGCCTCCCCGAGGACGATCCGCGCTCCGCCGACCGGCACGAGCGATCCCTGGGCCAGCACCCGGCCGGAGACGGTCCCGCCCTGCGCCTCCGCCGCGTGGGCCCAGAGCGCGAGACCGACGGCGACCGTCACGATCGTGCATCCGGCTCTCCGCATGGGGGACCCTCCCCGATCGGCCTCGCCCGGGATGACGTGGGAGTCGGGCGAGCGGCTCACGGTTGCTGCACCGGATCGGGAGCCTCCGACGCCACGCGGACCGCCGTGAAGTCGCCCGGACGCGGACCCGGCTGCAGGCGCCACCCGGTCGCGAGCTCGAGCCGCCAGCCGCGCCCTTCGATGATCGACGCGGTGGAATCGAGGGCCGCGGCGACCGAGACCCGAACGCCCCGATTCCCGGGGATGACGAGGGCGCCGCCCTCCGACACGGTCAGGGTTCCCCACACGGCGTTGAAGGTCCCGGTCGGGTAGACCGTTCCGCTCGAGTCGAGGGGGACCAGGGTGTTGGGATTGAAGCTGCGGTACATCTCGTCGGCCGAGAGGACGACGACCGGTCCTTCGACCAGCCGGGAGCGGTACTCCGCGACGGCGCGAGCCCGCGCCGCCGAGCGCTCGTCCTCTTCCCGAGCGAGGTCATCCCCTCCGTAGCGGGATGCCGCGTCGGCCACCGCGCCGGCCAGATTCTCAGGCACCGCGAATCCGACCGCGGGGGCCAATGCGCGGGCGAAGCCCGCCTCGTGGATCCGCGCCCGCCAACCGGACGCGTAGCGGTCGAGCAGGAGCCCGAGGAGCGGCCCCGTGCCGTAGCCGAGGGCCCGGACGTAGGTGGGGCGGCTCTCGAAGTCGGCCGTCGCTTCCGAGACTCGCGCGGGCGTGAGCCCGGTGGCCTCCAACGCCAATCGCGTACCGGTGTACTCGGCGACGGCGAACCCCGTCGGGCCGTGCACCGCGATCAGCGGGCCGCACAGCGAGCGGTCCCAGAGACGGCCGGCGTCCTTGCGGCAGGCCGCGGTGAGCTCCAGGACGGCGGTGACGGCCGCCCCGCTGTCGGGCCGTGCTTGGGCGGCGGCCGTCGCCGGTCCCGCCGTCCCGGCGATCAGCAGCAGGCACGCGATTCCCCGCATGGGCGAGGCTCTCGGATGGAGGTCACCCGGGATGACGTCGGCCGAGCGGCCAGGCGCACGGGTCATCCGTCGCCCGCCGCCCCGTCCTGCAGCTCGCGATAGAGCCACTCCTTCGCCGCGCGCAGCTCCCGGTCCACCGTCGCGGGCGAGACGCCCACCGCCTCTGCCGTCTCGGCGTAGGTGAGCCCGCCGAAGAAGTGTAGCTCCACGATGTCCGCCTTGCGCTGATCCTCCCCGGCCAGCCGGGTGAGCGCCTCGTCCAGATCGAGCAGCTCGCTCCCTCCCTCGTCGGACACGAGCACTGTCTCCTCCAGGGTGATCCGGGCGGCGCCGCCGCCCCGCTTGGACCGGCCCTTGGCCTTGGCGTGGTCCACCAGGATGCGCCGCATCATCCGCGCGGCCACCGCGAAGAAGTGGCTCCGGTCCCGCCACTCGACGTCCGCGTCGAGGAGCCGGGCGTAGACCTCGTGCACCAACGCCGTCGCCTGGAGGGTGTGGCCGGTCCGCTCCGCGCGCATGTGCTTGGCCGCCACCAGGCGCAGCTCCTCGTAGACGAGGGGCAGCAGGCGGTCGAGGGCCTCCTGATTCCCCTCGCGCCAGGCGACGAGCAGCTGGGACACGGAATGGGCGGGCATGCGGTCTCCGGCGCGGATACCTCGCCAGTCTACCCCGGGCGTTGGAACCGGTCAATTGCGGTGTGGGGTCGGGAGCGGCCAGACGACGAACCGCGGCCGGCTCACGGGGGCGGCAGGTTCAGCTTCCGCAGGAAATCCTGATAGCGCGGGTCGTCGCGCAAGGGCTCGAACACGGGGTTCACCCTGACCCACGGCAGCCACGCGTGGGGCTGCTCGTAGGCGAGCCATCGGAAGGCCTTGTCCGTCTCCCCCAGCGCGGCGCACAGGATGGCGAGGCCAAACGCGTTCAGGGGCGTGGCCGGCTGCTTCTCCAGCTCCGCGAGGATGGCCCGGGCCTGATCGGGGCGTCCGGCCGCGGCGTACGTGACGCCCAGACGGAACCGCAACCGCGGGAAGGCGGTGGCCATCCGCTCGTGTACCTCGATGGCCTCCTCGTTCATGCCCTTCGCCTGGTAGGCGTTCCCCAGCACGAACAGCCCGGGCCCGAAGTCGGGAGCGAGCTCCAGGGACTTGTCGGCCTCGGCGACCGCCTCGTCGTACCGCCCGGCCTGGATGTACAGCTGCCCGAGCCATGCGGTGTGGAGCGGATCGAGGGGATCCAGCTCCTGCGCGCGCTTGTGCTCCGCGATGGCTTCGTCCAGGCGTCCGAACAGGCTGAGATACCACGCGTAGTGATAGTGGTTCAGCGCCAGGCTGGGATTCAGCCGATTCGCCCGGCGGAACGCCCGCTCCGCCCCCTCCCAGTCCCACTCGTAGTAGAGCTTCACGTCGGCCAGCGCCGCCCACCCCTCGGCCGACATCGAATCCAGCGTCACCGCCCTGCGGGCCGCCTCCCTCGCCCGCGGCCACGCGTCGGGCGGGGGCGCGAAGCTGTGCCCGACGGTGGCGTAGCCCACGGCCAGACCCGCGTACGCCATGGGATCCGCCGGGTCCTTCTCGACCGCCTGGTGCAGATACGCGAGGCCTCGCTGGATGTCCTCCGGCGTGAACTTGTTCAGGTAGAACATCCCCCTCAGGTAGGCCTCGTACGTCTCGGGGTTGACCGGTCGGACGCTGGCCGGCAGGGGATTCGCGCGAGGCGCCACGACCCTTCGGAGCTCATCGGCCATCGCCCGAATCAGGTCTCGCTGGAGCGTCGTGACCTTCTGGACGTCCCCGCGACGGACGATGGGCTTCCCCACGATGGCCTCCGTGCGGCCGTCCACCAAACGGACGTCTATCTCGAAGCTGTCCGGCGCAAGAACGAGTGACGGGTCGATCACGGCATCCACCCCGAGCTGCCGAGCGATCTCTCGCACGGGCAGGTCGGTATTCACGTATTGCAGCATGGACTGCTGGTTGATCACGGAGACGCCGGGGATCTGTGCCAGATCGGAGATGAGCGCGCTGTGCATGCCCGCGAGGACATACTCCTGGTTCGCGTTGCTCGTCCTGTTCGCCGGGACCAAGACGGCCAATCGCGCGTAGGCGGGCCCGCCCGCTGGAAACGAGACCCACAGCGCCGCCGAGGCCACGACGGCCACGACGCCCGCCGCCGCGGCTCCCCAGCGCAGGCGCTCGCGGCGGGCAGGACCGGCCGCCTCGGCGGGCGCCCCGGCGGCACCCGCTTGACCGAGCGCCGCCGCGAACTCGACCGCGGTGTCGTACCGATCCGCCGGGACCTTGGCCAGCGCCTTCTCGAGGGCGTGCTCCACGGCTTCGGGAATCGTGGGCCTCAGGGTCCGCAGCCGGGGCACCGGATCCACCGAATGCCGCGCCATCACGGCCATGGGGCTGGGCCCGGTGAAGGGCGGCTCGCCTCCCAGGATCTCGTAGGCGAGGCAGCCGAGACTGTAGATGTCGCTCCGGGCGTCCAGCATGCGATCCGCGTTCGCCTGCTCCGGGCTCATGTAGGCCGGAGTTCCGACGGCGAGCCCGGTCTCGGTCAAGCGCTCCCCCCCCGCCGCATCCACCGCTCGGGCGATCCCGAAGTCCGCCACCACCGCCTGCCCGCCGGCGAACAGGATGTTCTCGGGCTTGATGTCGCGATGGATCACCCCCTGGCCGTGGGCGTGGCTCAACGCCTCGGCCACCTGCTGGACGACCCGTACCGCGTCGTCGAGCTTGAGGTGCCGCTCGCGGTTCAGGCGGTCGCGCAGGCTCTCCCCCTCGATGTACGGCATGACGTAGTAGAGGAGCCCGTCCGCCTCGCCCGAGTCGTGGAGCGGCAGGATGTTGGGATGGGTGAGCCGGGCGGCCAGCTCGATCTCCTGGAGGAAGCGCTCGGGGCCGATCGCTTGGGCGATCGCCGGGTCGAGCACCTTCACCGCCACTCGGCGCCCGTGCTTGAGGTCAGTGGCGAGATACACCGCCGCCATGCCGCCGCGCCCGAGCTCCCGCTCGACGGCGTAGCGGTCGGCCAGGGCGCTCCGGAGAGGGTCCAGGGAATCGGCCATGGGCCAATATGGGACGCGAGGTCTCCGGGTGCTATGCCGCGGGCGATGCGGCTGGCAGGGCGTCGCCGACGAGCCGCCGGGCGGCCCTCACCGGGGCAGGGCCATCCGCCGAAGCAGATCCCGGAACCGCGGGTCGTCGTGCAGGCCGGCGTAGACCGGCACGACCCCGACGTACCGCATGTTGGGCTCGCGGGCCTCGAGGCTTCGCTCCAGCCAGTCGAGGGCTCGGCCGCCGTGCCCGGCGTACATGTACAGGCGCGCCACCCTCTCGGGCGGGACATACCTCGTGCGTGAGCGCAGGGCGAGCATCCCGGCCAGCCGCGTCATCGCCCCGGCGTAGCCCGATTCCGCGTAGCCGTCTCCGAGGGCTGCTTCGGCCTCCTGATCTCCCTCGGCGGCGAGCAGCGCCTTCAGCTCGGCCAGCGCCTCGTCATAGGCACGCTTTTCGTGGAGCGCCCCCCAGAGCCCCATGCGCGCCAGTGGGTGGCTCGGCGCCGTCTGGAGGGTCTGGCGGAACTGCGCGATGGCGTCGTCGTACCGGCGCAGGAAGAACAGATTCATGCCCTTGAGATCCTGGAACAACACGTTGAGCGGATCCAACGCCAGGGCTCGTTCCATCTGCGCCATCGCCTCGTCCGGCC
>JBFIUJ010000104.1:0-8697 GCA_041607595.1 Gemmatimonadales bacterium
CCTCCCCCACCCCTTCATGCAGGGCGTGGTGGTGGTCCGGGGCGCACGGTGAGGACGGTCCTGCGCGTCTCGATGGCCACGGGCCTGGTGGCGGTGGTCGCCTTCGCCTGCTTCTCCGAGCGGGCGCAGGTGACCGGACCCCCGGCCGGGGGCGAATGCCTGGTGCCGCTCGAGGCGCGGGTGCCGGGCTCGGTGCTCGTCGTGGTCCGGGACTTCACCTTCGAACCGGCGGAAGTGCGGGTTCGCGCCGGGGGCACGGTCACCTGGGTGAACTGCGCCGATCCGAGCGAGCCGGCGCACACCTCCACGGCCGACGGAGGCGGGTGGAGCTCCCCCCTCCTGGCGACGGGCCAGGCCTTCTCCCACGTCTTTCCTGCCTCCGGGAGCTTCCCCTATCACTGCGAGCCGCACCCCTTCATGACCGGCAGAGTGGTCGTGGAGTGACCCTTGGCGGGCGCCCCGAGGCGCAGTAGAAGGGAAAAGGAGCGCCCAGGGGTTGGGTGCCGGCCTTGGAACGAGGCGAACGGTGATACGGGGCCGCCGCATCACCGTTCTGGCTCGCCGCACCCTCCGGGCCGGTATGCAGTCGCTTGTCCGATCCGCGGCTGGGGACGAGTTCGTGCAGGAGACGATCCGGGCCGTCGGGGCGGACACACCGGGACGGCCCCCCGAGCCGTCGGGGATACAGCCCGCCCCTGGGATGCCATTACCTTGCTGGGATCCCTCCCTCCCCCTGGAGCGTGCCCCGTGGGGCCATCGACGGCGTACTGGTCCACCAATCTCTATCGCGTTGCCGCTGAGGAGCCCCGACCCTCCGCCCCGCAGCAGGACCTCCCCGCGGCGGGAGCGGCCCGGTTCCGGGCGCTGCGCGGCGGGCTCCGGGGCACCCGCGGGGTGGTCGAGCACCTGCGGTTCATGGGCCCGCGGTGGCGCTGGGCGTGGGAGTACACGTTCATCAACCGCAAGCTGTGCTGGCTGCACGTGATGAAAACGGGTCTCAGTGTCACCTTCACCGTGACCGGACCCGAGGAGCGCCGCGCGTTCGAAAACGCCCGCCTCGCCACCGCCATCGCCACCTCGCTCCGGAACGGCCATCGCACGGGGCCCGTCCGGTGGTGCTGGCTGGATCTGGGCGACCGGCGCACGGTGGACGCCTTCCTCGGCTTCGCCCGACGCAAGGTGCAGTGGATGCGGGAGGACATCCCCCCGTCCCAGCTGCGCCGCTCGGCCGCCGGGTGACCGCCGAGGAAAACCGATAATTTGAGTCGGTAATAAAGGCCCCGTGAAGGGTTTGTGATTCCGGACCCCATGGGTATATTCGCTGGCGCGCTCGGGGTATCTCCGAAGCGTATGTCTGCACGCCTCTTGACCCAACCCACTCGCCATCGAGCCTCCTCCAGGGACCTCCCCGGCAGGCGAGCGGTGTGACCGGCAGGGGTGATCCAACCGCCAATGGTGACCGCCGATGCGTAAGCTGGCCTTGCTCGCTGGAGGAACGGCACTACTCCTCGCCGGCGTCGGGTGGGCCGTCCGCGACGCGTCGAGCGCGGTCCAGACGTCGGCGGCCGGTTGCGACTCGCTGACCGCGCCGACGCTGGCCGCCGGCGACACCGCGCGGCTCCGCGGCCCCCGCCAGCCCATCTTCTTCCGACACGACATCCACGCCGGCCAGTACAAGATCCAGTGCCAGTACTGCCACTACTCCGTGGCGGTCGCCACCGAGCCCGGCATCCCGAGCATGCAGACCTGCATGGGCTGCCACCTGGTGATCGGCGGGGCGGATTCCGCTTCGAAGGCGGAGATCCGGAAGCTGCGGGAGGCCTCGGCCCAGCAGCAGCCGATCGAGTGGGTGCGCATCCACTACCTGGCCCGTCACGCGCACTTCCCTCACATGGTGCACATCAAGGCGCTCGGACCCACGGCCTGCGCCACCTGCCACGGCGACGTGACCCGGATGCCGCAGGTCTTCAAGGTGAACAACGTGAACAACATGGGGTGGTGCATCGATTGCCACCTCGAGCGCACCGTCTCGCGCGACTGCTCGGTCTGCCACTACTGACGGCCCCCGGTCGGCCGCCCGTCGCTTGGGCGGGCCGATCGTCGGGTTGGGCCGTCGCGATTCGACTCCGGAGCCGCCATGGCTGACGATACGCCCTCCAACGGAATCAACCGCCGGAAGTTCCTCACCGTCCTGGGTGTGGCCGGCGGGGGGACCGCCGCGCTCTCCGGATGCTCCACGGATCGGGTGCAGAAGCTGGTGCCCTACCTGGTGCAGTCGGAGGACCAGGTGCCAGGCATCCCCACGGTCTACGCGAGCACCTGCACCGAGTGCGCCGCAGGCTGTGGGCTCCACGTGCGCACGCGCGAGGGCCGGGCGATCAAGCTCGAGGGCAACCCCGCCCACCCGATCAACGCCGGGACGCTCTGCGCCCGCGGCCAGGCCGGCCTCCAGGGCCTCTACAACCCCGGACGGCTCTCGGGGCCGATGGCCCGTGGGGCGGACGGAAGCTGGCAGGAGCTCACCTGGGAGGACGCGATCGCGCGGCTGGCCGAGCGCGTCGGCGGAGGGGCCGGCCGCTTGGCCGTGATCTCGGGCGCGGGCGAGGGGACCTTCGCCGACCTGCTCGCTGAATGGACTGCCGCGCTGGGCGGCCGCCTGGTCCGCTACGAGCCGTTCGACCACGAGCCACTCCGCGCGGCCAACCGGCAGGTCTTCGGTCTCGATCAGCTGCCGTCCCACGACTTCGCCCGGGCCCGGCACATCGTGTCCTTCGGGGCCGATTTCCTGGAGACCTGGCTGGCGCCGGTCGAGCAGCAGCGCGGCTTCGCCGCGGCGCACGGTTACCGGGACGGCGAGATGGCCAAGCACGTTTACGTCGGTCCTCGCATGTCGCTGACCGGCATGAACGCCGACGAGTGGCATGCCAGCGCGCCGGGGACCGAGGCCGTGGTGGCGCTGGCCATGGCCCACGTGATCCTGGCCGAGCGCAGCGGCGCCCCGTCGGACGCGAATGCGCTCCGCGGGGTCCTGGCACCCTACACGCCGGAGATGGCCGCCGGCGAGTGCGGCCTCTCCGCCGACGCGATTCGCCTCCTCGCCCGCGAGTTCGCCTCGGCTCGGCCGAGCCTCGCCGTGACCGGCGGCGTCGCGATGCAGCACCGGGGGGCGGTCGAGGCCTGCGCCGCGGTGAACATCCTCAACTATGTGGCGGGGAACGTCGGCGAGACGGTCCGCTTCGGCTCGCGGCTCCCGGCGGCGGACGGGTACGGGGCGCTCGACGGGCTGATCGCGACGATGGCCGCCGGCGAGGTGGGCGTGGTCCTGGTCCACGAGGCCAACCCGCTCTACGCGGTGCCCAAGGCCCGCGGGCTCGCCGACGCGTTCGCCAAGGTGCCGTTCAAGGTGTCCACCGCGTCGGTGCTGGACGAGACGGCGGCCGCCTGTGACCTCGTGCTGCCGAACCACCACGCGCTCGAGCGGTGGGACGACCGCCGGATCCGCGCGGGGGTGGTCGGGCTGATGCAGCCGGTGATGGAGCCGGTGATGGGGTCGATGCCGACCGGCGACGTGCTGCTGAAGACCGCCCAGAAGATCGGCGGCGTCATGGCCCGTTTCGCCGCTCCCACCTTCGAGGCGCACCTCAAGGCCGCCTGGGCGGAGCTGGCCCGGCAGCGGAGCGCGAGCGCCCCGGTCTTCTGGATGGAGGCGCTCCAGCGGGGCGGCCTCTACGAGGCGCCGCCGGCGCCTCCGGGCGTGCGGCTCGCGGCCGGGGCGGAGCGGGTGGGGTACACCGGGCCCGACCTCGACGGCGAGGGCGCGCTCGTGTTCCTGGCCTACCCCACCAGCATGCTGTTCGACGGCCGGGGCGCCAACCGCCCCTGGCTGCTGGAGAACCCCGATCCGGTCACCAAGATCACCTGGCAGTCCTGGGTGGAGCTCCACCCCGATACCGCGAAGGACCTGGATGTCCGCGAGGGCGAGATCGTCCGGCTGGTCTCGCCGCACGGGACCCTCGAAGCCCCGGCCTACCTCTACGCCGGCGTCCGGACCGGCGTCGTGGCGGCCCCGCTGGGCTACGGCCACACGGAGTACGGGCAGTACGCCAAGGGGCGGGGCGCGAACGCCCTCGACCTCCTGGACGGCGGCGCCGGCCGGGCGTTTCTCCCGTACCTCTCGACCCGCGTCCGGCTGGAGCGGACGCGAGGCTACCAGAAGGTCGCGAAGACCGAGGGGAACCCGCGCCAGCTCGGACGCCACATCGCCGAAGCGATGTCGCTGCCCCTGGCTCGGCAGGGACTCGACCCCAGGCAGGCGCACTACGCGGAGACCGGGGGCACGCCGCACGAGATCAACACGGAGCGTGAGCTGGAGGCGATCGCCGGGTTCGCGGCGGCGCAGCAGGCGGCGACGAAGCTGGGGAACTACGCCGGCGAGCACCCGCGGTGGGGCATGGTGATCGACCTGGCGCGGTGTACCGGCTGCTCGTCCTGCGTGACGGCCTGCTACGCGGAGAACAACATCCCCACCGTGGGGGAAGACGAGGTGCTGCGCGGGCGGGAGATGAGCTGGCTCCGGATCGAGCGGTACTTCGAGGGCGGGGAGGAGCCGGGCGAGCCGCTGGAGGCGCGGTTCGTCCCGATGCTCTGCCAGCACTGCGGCAACGCCCCCTGCGAGCCCGTGTGCCCGGTGTACGCGGCCTACCATACGCCCGACGGCCTCAACGCCCAGGTCTACAACCGGTGCGTGGGGACGCGCTATTGCAGCAACAACTGCCCCTACAAGGTCCGCTACTTCAACTGGCACGCCTACAACAAGACGGCCTTCCCGGAACCGCTCCATCTCCAGCTCAACCCAGACGTAACCGTGCGGGCGCGCGGGGTGATGGAGAAGTGCACCTTCTGCGTCCAGCGCATCCGCGGCGCGCAGCATCAGGCGCGGCTCGAGGATCGGCCCCTGGCGGACGGCGACGTGGTCACCGCCTGCGCCCAAGCCTGCCCCTCCGGAGCCATCGTCTTCGGCGACCTCAACGACCCGGCGAGCCGCGCCCGCGCCGCGGCGGCGGACCACCGGGGTTATCACGCGCTGGAGGATCTCAACGTGCGGCCTGTGATCACGTACCTGGCGAAGGTCCAGCACCGCACGGAGGCCTAGGGCATGGCGACCATGGCGCACGAGCAGCATCCCGCCCTGACCCACGGCGAAGTCACCCGAGACGTCGTCGCGACTCTGGGGCCGCCGAGCCGCGGGTACGTGCTGATGCTCGGTGGGGCGGTGGCGCTCTTCCTGGTGGGAGTCATCACCTTCGTCGCCCTGCTGAAGGAGGGCCTGGGCCTGGCCGGCTACCAGCCGCCGGTGATGTGGAGCGTCTACATCACCACCTTCGTCTTCTGGGTTGGCATCGGCCACGCGGGGACGCTCATCTCCGCCATCCTCTTTCTCTTCCGCTCTCCGTGGCGTACGGCGGTGTACCGCGCGACCGAGGCGATGACCGTCTTCGCCATCATGACGGCGGGGCTCTTCCCGATCATCCACATCGGGCGCCAGTGGGTGTTCTATTGGCTGCTGCCCTACCCGAACCAGCGATACCTCTGGCCCAACTTCAAGTCGCCGCTCCTGTGGGACGTCTTTGCGATCGGGACCTACCTGACGGTGTCCACCACCTTCCTCGTGGTGGGCCTCGTGCCGGACATCGCGGCGGTGCGGGACAAGGTCTCGGGCTGGCGGAAGAAGCTGTACGCCGCCTGCTCGCTCGGCTGGACCGGCTCCGACACCCAGTGGCGGCACTACACGCGGGCGTATCTGTATCTGGCGGCCCTGGCCACCCCGCTGGTGCTCTCGGTGCACTCGGTGGTGTCGTGGGACTTCGCGATGTCCATCATCCCCGGTTGGCACGGGACGATCTTCGCGCCCTACTTCGTCGCCGGGGCGATCTACTCCGGCATCGGGATGGTGTTCACCCTGCTCATCCCGCTCCGTAAGCTGCTCAAGCTGGAGCACTTGATCACCGAGTACCACTTCGACAACCTGGGCAAGCTCACCCTGCTGACCGGGTCCATCCTCTTTTATGCCTACGCCATGGAGTACTTCGTGGCGTGGTACAGCGGGAACACGTACGAGCAGACGACCTTCTACCTTCGGGCGTTCGGGCCGATGTGGTGGGCCGGCTGGACCATGATCATCTGCAACGCGTTCGTGTCGCAGCTGCTGTGGTTCCGGAAGATCCGCACCAATCTCACCGCGCTCTTCATCATCTCGATTTTCATCAACATCGGGATGTGGTTCGAGCGGTACGTGATCATCGTGTCCTCGCTGAGCAACGACTTCACCCCCTACGCCTGGGACCAGCTCAACCCGACCTGGGCGGACTGGGGCATCCTGGCCGGCTCGTTCGGCTGGTTCGCCATGTACTTCCTCCTCTTCGCCAAGACCTTCCCGGTGGTGGCGATTCAGGAGATCAAGGAGATGATTCCGATGCCGCGGAAGCGGAAGGGGGCGCACGGATGACGGCTCCCAAGATCCCCGGCGTGCTCGCCGCCTTCGCGCACATCGATGCGGCCACCGATGCCATCAAGGCGCTGCGGGCCCAAGGGCACCGTGACCTGACCGTCTACTCGGCAGCGCCCAACCACGAGCTGGACGAGGCGCTGGCCCACCCCGTGAGCCCGGTGCGGCTCTTCACCCTGCTCGGCGGGCTCACCGGCTGCGCCTCCGGGTTCGCCATGACCATCTGGATGTCCCGGGACTGGCCGGTCCTCGTCGGCGGCAAGCCGATCGCGGCCGTGCCGCCCTACGTGGTCATCGCCTTCGAGCTGACCATCCTGCTCGGCGCGCTGAGCACGGTGGCCGGGCTCGTCCTCCTGTCCCTGCTCAAGCCGACCGGTCGCCTGCTGTACGACGCGAAGTTCAGCGACGACCACGTCGGCATCTTCGTCCCCTGCGCGCCGGAGCAGGCCCAGCGCGTGGTCGAGCTCTTCCGCAAGGCCGGTTCGGTGGAGGTCCACCATGCCCCGGCCTAAGGCGACCCTGGCGGTGGCGGTGCTCCTCGCCCTCGGCGCCGCCGGGTGCGACACCTACTACAACCGCATCCCCTCGCCCGACGACCTGATGCACGCGGTTCCATGGTTCGACCACATGATCGCATCGCGGGCCGTGCACCCCTACGAGACGGCGGGCGTGCCGCGGAACGCCGTGCCTGGCACGGTGCCCGTGACCGGGGGCGAGCTGGACTGGGGAGCCGAGTGGCGCGCGGGGAACGCCGCCACCGCGGACCGGCTGGGGAACCCGACCGACGGCACGCCGACCGCCAGGGGGGACTCGCTCTACGCCACGTTCTGCGCCCTCTGCCACGGCGCCGCCGGCGCGGGCGACGGGCTGGTGGGCCGGAAGATGGGTGCGCCGGCCATCACCACCGATCGGGCCCGGGCGCTGACCGACGGCTACATCTATAGCCTCGTGCGGTACGGCCGCGGCGTGATGGCGCCCTACGGCGACAAGCTCTACGAGCCCCTGGATCGGTGGGCCGTGGTGAACGTCGTTCGGAAGCTGCAGGTCGGAGGAGGGAGGACCCCATGACCGACCTGACGCTGCGCGCGCGCCTGGCCGAGCACGCCGTGACCGGCCGCTTCACCGCCTTCGTCGCGGCCGGGGCCGCGCTCGCGCTGGTGGGCCTCGGGCTCTTCGCCATGGCCGCCGGGGGCGAGGGGGCCGATCGGGCCTGGCATCTGTTCCACGTCAACTGGCTCTTCTTCACCGGCCTGGCCGGCGGCAGCATCGCGCTCGCCGCCGTGCACCGGGTCGCCAACGCGAAGTGGTCCGGCCTGATCGTGCGGTTCGCCGAGGCCGCGGTCGCTTTCTTCCCGGTGTCCTTCCTGGGCCTGATCGCCATCTTCACGGTCGGCTACGAGCCCATCTACGGACCCATGGAGCACGAGCTGCACGGCCTGAGCCACGGGAAGGCGCTCTGGCTCTCGCATGGCTGGATGTTCGGACGGCTCGCGCTCGGCCTGGCGGTGCTGTACGGGCTCGGGTGGGCGCTCGTGCGCGCCAACATGATGCCGGACATGCACGAGGCGAAGCCGTTCGCCCAAGGGCGCCGCCGCCGCCTCTTCGAGCGTTGGAGCGCGGCCTACGACGGCTCCGAGGCCACTGCGGCCCATTACGAGCGGAGGGTCCGCCGTCTAGCGCCGGCCTACGTGGTCGCCTACGCCCTCGTCTTCAGCGTCCTCGCCTTCGACGCGGTGATGGCGCTCCAGCCGCACTGGTTCTCGAATCTTCTGGGCGCCTTCTACTTCATGGGCTCGTTCCTGGGCGCCCACATGCTCCTGGCGCTGGTGATGATGTATGCGGGACGCCAGACCGGCGTATGGCGGCTCATCAGCCCAAAACAGCGGCACGACCTGGGCAAGCTCTGCTTCGGATTCACGGTGTTCTGGGCCTACCTAATGTGGTCCCAGTTCCTGGTGATCTGGTACGGGAACCTCCCCGAGGAGACCGGGTTCGTCTTCGCCCGCCTGTGGGGGCCTTGGCTCCCGATCGGGCGCGCCGTGTTCGTTGGGCTCTTCCTGGTTCCGTTCATCGGGCTCCTCGGCGTCGAGCCGAAGAAGCTGCCGCTCACGCTCGGCCTCTTCGCCACCGTGAGCCTGACCGCCCTCTGGCTCGAGCGGTACCTGCTGGTGCTCCCCTCGGTGACCGTGGAG
>JBFIUJ010000105.1:0-8610 GCA_041607595.1 Gemmatimonadales bacterium
AAACCCAGTTCAGGGAAGGGCTTGCGGGCCCCTTCCCGACCGGGACCGGGGGCCGGGGACCCTCGCGGCGAGGGGGGATCGGCGCCACCGGACCCCACCTCCCCCGGCGCCGCGGAATGGGTGGTTCCGCAACGAGGTGCGCCAGGGAACTAGATCCCTGGCTCCGGGATCTAGATCCACCGGGCCGCTAGGGACGGGGACGGCCCGGTTCCTCCAACCTGGAGGGACGGGGCCTTCGGATCCGGGAAGGTCCCCGTCCGTTGGCGAGAGCCGACCCTCAGGCCTCGACCCCGGACAGCGCGGCCTTCCAGTCCGTCGAGAGGGCGGCGCAGTCCGCCAGCCGGCGCGCCCGCTCCGGGTCGGCCCGCCGCTCGACCATGGTCCGGGTGGCCTCGATCACGGTCCAGTGGGGATAGGGCCGGTCCTCCAGGACGACGGCGTCGCCCGCCTCGAGCCACCCCTCCTTCACCACCCGGAGGTACCAGCCGTAGCGGTCCGCCTCCTGGACCCGCTTCACCATGTCCCGTACCCGGAAGCGGCGCGCCAGGTTGGAGCAGGGCTGCCGTGGCTGGGAGACCTGGACCCGGCACCCCCCGATCCGGAACACGTCCCCCACGCAAACGGTGGGCTCGGCCAGCCCCTCCACGGTCAGGTTTTCCCCGAAGCCCCCAGGGGCCATGCGCGGGAGGCCCAGGTCCGCTTCCCACCGGGGGTAGTGGGCGGCGGCGTAAGCCAGCAAGGCCTTGTCCGGCCCCCCGTGGTGGCGCCGGTCCGCCTGGGCGTCTCCGACGAGCCCGGTGGCGGTGGCCCAGACCCGTCCGGCCACGGGGTCCTTCCAGATCGCGCTGGTCCAGGGCCGGTCCAGCGGGTCCTCCGCCCCCTCGGTGCCCATCCGCCTCGGCTGGCCCACCTGGATCGAGATCAGACGCATCGTCCCCTGTCCCTAAGGTCACCGCCCAATTATACTTGGGCGCTCGCATATCTCCTCCTCGGCCCCACACCGGACCGGGGCGAACAGACCAAAGGACGGTGTCATGACCCGCCAGTACGAAGCGGTCTACATCTTCGATAGCGCCCTCGAAGAGGCCGCGATCAACGAGCGCCTCGAGCGCTTCCACGCCCTCATCCAACAGCCCGGCCAGAGCCCGCCCCAGCTGGACCACTGGGGCAAGCGGACGCTCGCGTACCCGATCAAGAAGCACGAGACGGGCTACTACGTGATCGCCAAGTACGAGACGACTCCCGAGGCCCTCCCCGAGTACGAGCGCATCATGAAGCTCGACGAGAGTGTGCTGCGGTATCTGATCGTGCTCAACGAGGGCGCGCAGCCGGCGCCGATCGGCGGTGGGGACAGCGACGAGGAGGACGACTGATGAAGCGCCGCCAGAAGACCTGCGCCATCTGCGAATCGGGAGTCCGGATCGTGGATTATAAGGATGAGCGGACCCTGAACCGGTTCCTGACCGATCGCGGGAAGATCCTCCCGAGCCGCCTGTCCGGGGCCTGCGCGCGCCACCAGCGGCAGCTGAGCATCGCGATCAAGCGGGCCCGGGAGCTCGCCCTGCTGCCCTACATCCGGGGCCACGGGGGCTGAGTCCGCGCGAGGCGGGGTCGCCAGCGGCCCGGGTCTCACCGGCCGCCGTCGCGGCGCTCGCCGGCTACCTGATCTTCACGTGGCCCGTGCTCGCGGTATTCGCCCTCGGCCCGCTCGCGGTGCTGCTGGCGGGTACGCATCCCGCGAGCCGGCGGGAGTGGATCTGGCTGGCGGCGCTGGCCCTGTGGGCCGGCGCCTGGACCTTCCGGTCCGGCGGACTCGCCGAGCAGGTCGTCCGGGCCTCGGGCGTGTTGGTGACCGGCGGGTTCGCGGCGCTGGTGCTCTGGCGCCCGGCCACCTTCCTCCGGCGGGGGTCGGCGGCGGTCGCGCTGGGCTTCGCGGCGACGGCCGCCTGGTGCTGGTGGCTCGGCCTGGGCTGGGGCCAGATCCGGCACGCGGTGGCCCGGGAGGGCTGGGAGGCCTATCGCCTGGTGCTCGCGCAGGTTCGGGCCGGCGGCGGGGACGTCGCGGCGCTGGAGACGATCTCCGGCGGCCTGGAGCAGGCGGCATCGCTCTTCCCCGCCCTGCTCGCCCTGGTGGCGCTGGCGGGACTGGCGGTCGCCTGGCAGTGGTATCACCTCGTGGCCACCCGACCGGTGGGCCGCCCGCTTGCGCCCTTCCGGGCCTTCACCTTCAGCGACCACCTGGTCTGGGGCGCGATTGCCGCGCTCGGGCTGGTGCTGGCCCCGCTGCCGCCGATCGCGCGGCTCGTGGGCGGCAACCTGCTGCTGGTGGGGGGCGTGCTCTACGCCCTGCGCGGCGGCGCGGTGCTGGGGGCGACGCTGGCGAATGCGCCGCGCCTGGTTGTCGTGCTGCTCGTCGTGGCGGGCGTCGTGATGTTCCCCGTGGCGGCCAGCGGGCTGGTGCTGCTCGGCCTCGCGGACGTGTGGATCGATTTCCGACGGCGGCTGCCGTCACCGACACCTGGAGGACTCTCTCGATGATCGAAGTGATCCTGCGCGAAGACGTGAAGTCGCTCGGCAAGGCCGGCCAGATGGTCAAGGTCAAGCCGGGCTACGCGCGCAACTACCTCCTGCCCCAGGGCCTGGCCTACGAGGCCACGCCGGGCAACAAGAAGCGCATCGAAGGCGAGGCCCGCGCTCGGCACCAGCGGCTCTCGGCCGAGAAGGGTGAGGCGGAGGCCCTCGCGGCCCGGCTCGGGCAGGTGACCGTGACGCTCACCGCCAAGGCGGGGGAGGGGGAGCGGCTCTTCGGCTCGATCACGGCTCAGGACGTCGCGGGCGGGCTCGAGGCCCAGGGCTTTGCGATCGACCGGCGCAAGATCGAGCTGGAGCAGCCGCTCAAGCAGCTCGGCTTCCACACCGTGCCGATCCGCCTCCACCCGGAGGTCCACGCCGAGGTGCGGGTGTCGATCGTCACCGAGCCGGAGTAACGGTGGGCATCTCCTATGTGGACGGGCCCCGCCTGGCGAAGTCGCTCTTCGCCGCGGCGGACTGGGTGGCGGCCGGCCGCGAGGAGATCAACCGCATCAACGTCTTCCCGGTGCCGGACGGCGACACCGGGACCAACTTCAGCCTGACCCTCCGGGCCGTGGCCGACGCGCTGCGGGCGCTGGGCGATGCGCCGCTCCCGGAGACCGTGGCCACGATGTCGCGGGCCGCGGTGCTCGGCGCCCGCGGCAATTCGGGCATGATGCTGGCCCACTTCCTCCTCGGGTTCTCCGAGGCGCTGGGCGAGCGGTCCACCGCGACTCCCGCCGACGTCGCCCGCGCGCTGCGCCACGGCTCCGACCGGCTCTCCACCTCGTTGGACGAGCCCCGCGAGGGAACGATCCTGACGGTCGCGCGCGAGGCCGCCGAGGCGGCGGAGCGGGTCGCCGCAGGCACCGACGATTTCGGCGACTTCATGCGGCGCCTGCTGGCCGAGGGCGAGAAGGCCCTCGCCCGGACCCCGGAGCTGCTCGCCGTGCTCCGGGAGGCCGGGGTGGTGGATGCCGGCGGCAAGGGGTTCGTCCGGATGCTGGAGGGCGTGGTCCGCTTCATCGAGGGCGACCCCATCCTGCCGGTGCTTCCGGCCGGCACCGGCGAGTTCGTCCTCCCCGCGGCCGAGGTCGAGGTGGCGGTCGAGCGGGACTACCGGTTCTGCACCGAGGTCCTGGTGCGCGGGGAGCAGCTGCCCGCCGCCAACGAAGTCCGCCGCGCGCTCCGCGGCTTCGGCGGCTCGGTGGTGGTGGTCGTGGCCGAGGACATCCTGAAGCTGCACGTGCACACCGACACTCCGGACGCGGTCTTCACCTACGCCACGCGCTGGGGCATCATTCAGCAGCGCAAGGCGGAGGACATGCGGGCCCAGCACCGCCAGCTCGCCCACCCGGCGCAGCGCGCGGTGGCGGTCATCGCGGACAGCTCGGCCGACCTCCCGGACTCGGTGCTGGACCGCCACGGGATCTCCCTCGTCCCGCTGCAGGTGATGTTCGGGGACACCGTGTACCAGGACCGGGTGGAGCTCTCCCCGACCGACTTCTACCGCCGGCTCCGCGACGCGAAGGCGCTCCCGACCACGTCCCAGCCGGCCCCGGCCGAGTTCGTGCGCGTGTTCCGGGACGCCCGGCAGGAGGCGGAAGAGGCGGTGGCGGTGCTGGTGTCGGGCGCGCTCTCGGGCACGTTCCAATCGGGCCAGGCCGCGGTGCGGATTGGCGGGCTGACCAACGTGCACGTGGTGGACAGCCGCTCCGCCTCGCTCGGCGTGGGCCTCCTCGCGCTGCGGGCGGCCGAGCTGGCGGAGGAGGGCTGGCGGGCGGCGGAGATCGTGGCGGAGCTGGAGCGCATCCGGAGGCAGTCCGGGTGCCTGCTCACGGTGGACTCGTTCGACAACCTGCTGCGCTCGGGGCGGGTGAGCCGGGGACGGGCCTGGCTGGCCGGGATGCTGGACGTGAAGCCGATCCTCGGCCTGGATCCGGAGGGGCGGCTAGTCCCGGTCGCCCGGGCCCGCGGCCGGGAGCAGGTGCTCCAGCGGGTGCTGGAGCTGATCGACCGCCGGCTGACCCCGCGGCCCCATCGGGTCCGCTTCGGCGTGGTGCACGCGGAGGCCCAGGAGGCGGCCGAACGAATCCGGAACGCGCTGGTCGCCGTGTATCAACCGAGGGATTGCTTCGTCTCCCTCGCGACGGGCGTCCTGGGGACGCACGTCGGCTTCGGCGCCTGGGCCGTGATGTACCAGGTCGAGGACGGGACCCCGTCCCGGCCGGCGGCGTGACGCGGGCCCAGGCTCGCCGTCCCGTTCCCGCGGCCGTGCATGAGGCGGCCGAGGCGGTGCTGGACCTGAAGGCGGAGGATCTGCGGATCCTCGACCTCCGGGGCATGAACGACGCGACGGACTTCTTCTTGATCGCCCATGGGCGGTCGGACGCGCACGTGCGGGGGATCGCGGAGCACGTGCTCGAGAAGCTGGGAGCGAGCGGCCACCGGGCCCACCACGTGGAGGGGCTCCCGACGGGACGCTGGGTCCTCCTGGACTTCGTCGATTTCGTGATCCACCTGTTCCACCCGGAGACTCGCGCCTTCTATCAGCTCGAGCGCCTCTGGGGCGATGCGCCGGACCTGCATCCGGGTTCCGTGTGAACGTGCAAGAGAGGACGATGCCCATGTTGTTGCGACGGATCGGGCTAGCGATGCTGGTGGCGCTCGGTGCCCCGCTGGCGGCCCACGCCCAATACTTCGGCCAGAACAAGGTCCAGTACACGGCCTTCGACTTCAAGGTGCTCAAGACCGAGCACTTCGACATCTACTTCTACGAGCGGGAGCGGGCCGCGGCGCTCGACGCGGGGCGGATGGCAGAGCGGGCCTATGCCCGGCTGTCGCGCGTCCTGAACCATGAGTTCAAGGAGCGCAAGCCGATCATCCTGTACGCCTCGCACTCCGACTTCCAGCAGACCAACGCGCTCTCGGGCGACATCGGCGAGGCCACGGGCGGCGTCACCGACTTCTTCAAGCACCGGGCGGTGCTGCCGTTCACCGGCTCCTACGCCGAGTTCGAGCACGTCCTCCAGCACGAGATGGTCCACCAGTTCCAGTACGACACCTGGAGCCGGGGCCGGGCCGGTGGCGGGCTCAGCACCCTGATCCAGATCAGCCCGCCGCTCTGGTTCGCCGAGGGGATGGCGGAGTACCTCTCGATCGGGCCGATCAATGCCGAGACGGCCATGTGGCTGCGGGACGCCGCGCTCGAGGGCAAGCTGCCGACCATCCAACAGCTCACCACCAACCCGTACATCTTCCCGTACCGCTACGGGCACGCCATCTGGTCGTTCATCGGCGAGCGGTGGGGGGACGAGGCCGTCGGGGCGATCCTCCAGGGCACGCTGAGCGGCGGGGTGGACGGTGCCATCCGCCGGGTCTTGGGCATCACGGTCAACCAACTCTCCGACCAGTGGCGGGACGAGGTCCAGAAGCGGTACCTGCCGGAGATCGGGAACCGGGTGAAGGCCCGGGCCGTCGCCAACCCGCTCCTGACCAAGGAGCGGAGCGACGGCACCCTCCATGTGGCCCCCGCCCTCTCGCCCGACGGGTCGCTGATCGCATACCTGAGCGAGAAGGACTTCTACTTCGTCGACCTGTACCTGGCCGACGGCCACACCGGACGGGTCAAGCGCCGCCTGGTGAAGTCCACGTTCAACGCCAACTACGAGACGCTCCGGTTCCTCACCGCGAGCGCCAACTGGTCGCCCGACGGCAAGTACCTGGTCCTGGCCGCCAAGCGCGAGGCCCAGGACGACATCGTGATCATCGACGTGGAGCGCGGCAACGAGCACGACCGGATCCGGGTGAACTTGAACGGGGTGACCGGCCCGGCGTTCAGCCCGGACGGCCGGCAGATCGTCTTCTCGGGCCAGGACGGGGGGCTGTCGGACCTCTACATCGTGAACGTGGACGGCTCGGGGCTGCGCCGGCTCACCAATGACAAGTACGCGGAGCTCCAGCCGGCCTGGTCCCCGAACGGGAAGACCATCGCGTTCGTGACCGACCGGGGCCCGAAGACCGACTTCGAGACGCTGGCCTTCGGCAACCTGCGGATCGCGCTCTACCATCTCGATTCGGGTACCCTCGAGGTGCTGCCCCGGATGGAGGAGGGCAAGAACATCAGTCCCCAGTGGGCCCCCGACGGGCGCTCCCTGGCCTTCGTGTCCGACCGCACCGGCATCAGCAACATCTTCCTCCACGAGCTGGACGGCGAGCTCTATCAGCTGACCGACTTCTACACCGGTGCCCAGTCGGTGACGCCGCTCAGCCCCGTGCTCTCCTGGGCCCGGGACGCGGACCGCCTGGCGTTCGTCTATTACGAGAAGCAGAACACCGACGTCTACACGATCACCAACCCCCGGTCGCTCCGCCGCCGGCCCTACGAGCCCCCCGCCCGGGACACCACCGCGGCGGCCGTGGCCCAGGCGCCCACGCTCCCGGCCATCAACTCGCTCACCCCGGCCGCCGAGGCCGCCTCGCGTCCCCAGGTGCAGGAGGGTGGGACGATCTACCGGACGCCGACCGGATTCCGTGCCGCCGGCCAAGTCGGCGAGGCGCCGGACTCGGTCGTCCCGCCGGTCTCCATCGTCGCACTGCTGGATTCCGCCCAGCTGGCCCTGCCGGACACGACCGAGTTCTCGGTCCGGAAGTACAAGGCGAAGCTCTCGCCGGACTACGTGGCCCGGCCCAGCATCGGGTATACCCGGGACAACTTCGGACGGGGCTTCTCCGGGGGCAGCGCGGTCGCCTTGAGCGACATCCTGGGGAACCACCAGCTCCTCATCGCGGGCTACCTCAACGGGCGCCTCAGCGAGGCCCAGGTGCTGGTGTCCTACGCCAACCTCTCCCGCCGGATCAACTGGGCGGTGGGGGTCTCCCAGGAGCCGTACTTCTTCCTGGAACCCAGTCAGATCGTGCCGGGCTCGAACCCCAACGAGGCGATCTTCCAGACCAACATCCGCCGGCTAGTGGTCCGCTCCGCGTTCGGCCAAGCGTACTACCCGCTGAACCGGTTCCAGCGCCTGGAGGCCGGGATGCGGCTCTCCAACGTGGACGACGCGATCCTCTCCATCAACGAGCCGTTCGATCCGACGACCGGCTTCGCCACCGGGGACGCCTTCCTCGACGAGCGGAGCCTCCCCGGCGTCAACTACTTCCAGCCGTCGGTGGCGCTCGCCTTCGACAACTCGCTCTTCGGCTGGGTGGGACCGTTCTACGGGAAGCGCTACCGCCTGGAAGTCGCCCAGGTGCTGGGCGATTGGCAGTTCACCCAGGGCACCGCGGACTACCGCCGGTACGACAACCTCTTCGGGCCCTTCACCCTGGCCACCCGCGGGCTCTACTTCGGGCGGATCGGCCCGGATGCCGATCGGTTCCTGATCTTCCTGGGGTCCACCGACCTCCTGCGGGGCAACACCTCGGGCTCGTACCGGCGCAACGAGTGCCTCAACATCAACGATCCCGGCACCCAGACCGGCTGCGCCGCCCTGGACCAGCTGGTGGGCACGCAGCTGCTGATGGCGAGCGCGGAGCTCCGCTTCCCGCTGCTCAACGCCTCCCTCGGCTTCGTGCCGATCGGCTTCCCCCCGATCGAAGGAGCCCTCTTCTACGAGGCGGGCGTGATCTGGGACCAGAACAGCACGCTGAAGTTCAGCCGGGATTCGGGCGACGACCCGGTCGCCGTGCGGACGCCGCTCACCACACTCGGAGTCTCGATCCGGGCGAACGTCCTCGGCTTCGTGATCCTGCGCGCCGACTACTCGTTCCCCCAGCAGCGGGACATCAAGGGCTTCTGGACCATCAGCATCGGCCCGACCTTCTAACCCCGGACCGTGTGCGCGGCGACGGGCCCTCCCCCACGGGGAGGGCCCGCGTCGCATACGGGAGCGCCGCGGAACTGGCCCCCCTCCGCGACCCCGTCTATCTTTGGCGCGTGCCACACCCCCGGACCATCACGACCGCTCTCGCCGCCCTCGCCCTCGCCGCCTGCGGGGGACCGCCGGTGCCGCCCCTCGGCGGCCAAGCCGCCGCCACCCA
>JBFIUJ010000106.1:0-8531 GCA_041607595.1 Gemmatimonadales bacterium
ACCCTGCTCCTGATCGGGCTCTCGCTGGTGCTGAGCTACGCCGCCGGGATCCTGATCGGCGCCTACCAGGCGACCGTATCGGGGACCCGGCGAGACACGGGGATCTCGATCGCCACGGTGACCCTCTACGCGGTGCCGGGCTACTGGCTGGGCATCTCGCTCGTCCTGGTGTTCAGCTACGGGCTGCGCTGGCTGCCCGCCTTCGGCGCACAGGGCCTCGACGCGGATTTCCTCGGCACTGGGGCCCAGCTCGTGGACCGGCTCCGGCACCTCACGCTGCCGCTGGTCACGCTGACCCTGATCGGCGCCGGCGGCACGGCGCGCTACGTACGCGGTGCCATGCTCGAGGCCTTGGCCCAGCCGTTCGTCACCGTGGTCCGGGCCAAGGGCATCGCGCCGCGCCGGGTGGTGCTCAGGCACGCGCTCCGGAACGCACTCCTTCCGGTGCTCACCCTCCTGGGCCTCTCCCTCCCGGCCCTCTTTTCCGGCGCCGTGTTCATCGAGGCGGTCTTCGCCTGGCCGGGAGTCGGGCGGGTGCTGGTCGAAGCGGTCCAGGGCCGAGACTATCCGGTCGTCATGGCAGCGACGACCGTGAGCGCGATGCTCGTCGTGCTGGGGAACCTGGCGGCGGACTTGCTCGCCGGGTGGGCCGACCCGCGGCTCCGGGCGGAGGCGGCTGGGACCGCCGGGGGCGAACGGTGAGCCGGTCCTGGTCGTGGGCGCGCGACTCGCGCGCGGCGTTCGGCGCGGGGATGCTCGCCCTGATCGCCCTCCTGGCGGTGGCGGCTCCGCTCGTCACCGGTGCCGACCCTAACGCCCAGCGGGACGTGGTCGCCACCCGATTCCTCCCGCCGCTCGCGGCAGACCTCCACGGAACCTTCCACCCCCTCGGCACCGATCGGTTCGGTCGCGACGTTTGGGCTCGGCTGGTGTACGGCGCGAGGCTCTCCCTGGGGGTCGGGGTGCTGGCCACCGCCCTGTCCGTGCTCATCGGCGTCGCCGTCGGCGCGGTTGCCGGCGCGTCCCGCGGCGCCACCGGGCGGGCGCTGCTCGGCCTCACCGATTTTGCCCTGGCGCTCCCCCGCGTGGTGCTACTGCTCCTGCTGGCGGCGCTGTGGCAGCCCAGCGCGCTCCTCGTGGTGCTGGTGCTCGGGGTGACGGGATGGATGCCGATCGCTCGGCTGGTCCACGGGGAGGTCCGTGGCCTCATGGCACGGCCCTTCGTGGACGGCGCCCGGGCGCTGGGAGTGGGCCGCGGGCGACTGCTGCTGCGTCACGTCCTGCCGAACGCGTGGACGCCGGTGATCGTGGCCGCCGCGCTCGGCGTGGGGCACGCGATCATGCTCGAGGCGGGGCTCTCGTTCCTCGGCTTGGGCGTGCCCCCACCCACCCCCTCGTGGGGCGCGATGATCGCCTCCGGGCGGGACACCATGGTCAACGCCCCCTGGGTCGCCCTGGCCCCGGGGGTGGCGCTGGTGCTGGTGGTGGTGGCCTGTACGCTGCTGGGAGACGCGGTGCGGGATCGGTTGGCTCACGGCGGCGCCGATGCCGGCCCGGGTGCCGGGGTCAGAGCCGGATGAGGTAGCTCAGCTTGGCGAAGAAGGCGTCGTCGTGACGCCGGAGGCCGCGGAAGCGGAAGGCCTCGGGCTCGCCGAGGGTGCTGCCGTACCCGGCGTAGAACACCGTGCCGGGCGAGGGTTGGTACGAGGCCAGGACGTCGGCTCGGAACCGGCTGTCGGTGGTGGCCCGGGCCAGGCGATAGACGCCGGAAGCATCCCGGATGAGCAGCGGGTCGCCGGTCCGGGAATCGTCACGCAGATCGTCCTGCTGCGACGCCGTGTATTCACCCACGAGGCGCAGGAAGAGTGCCCGCGAGAGCTGATACTCGAACTTCAGGCGGGGGATCTGGGTCCGGCCGACGAGCGTCCCGTCCGTTTGGCGGCGGTATTGCTGCAGGGCGTAGGAGCCCTCCATCCGAACCCGCGGCGTCGGACGCCAGGCGAGGTTGGCGGTAGCGAAGACGATGTCGGCCGAGGCCCACTCGAAGAAGTTCTCGTCCTTCCCCCAGAGGTAGAAGAGCCTGGCCGAGACGTGGCGGAACTCGGGGGTGGTGACGCGCAGGACGAAATCGAGGTTCGGGAGCCGGGGCGTTCCCACGAAGGGGACGGTGTCCACCACCGCGCCGGTCTGGCGCTCGATCGCGTAATCGGCGTACAGCCTCTCGTCGTATCCGAACGACTCGACGAAGACGGCCCCTCCCACTTCCCAGCCACCCCGGAGGATCCAGTCGCTGTTGACGTGGAGCTTGCGGTCCTGCGAGGCGTCTCCGCGCACGAAGTCGTGGTATTGCCAGGTGCCGTCGAGCGTGATGCTGCCGGACCATCGCTCCGCCAGGGCCCCCGGCTTCCCGTAGAGCGCGATGCGATGGTTGACCGTCCCTTGCACGATGCCGGGGCGGCTGATGAAGCCGCTCGAGGCGCGGAAGTCCGGGTGGATGGCGTTCAGGGCGTACCGAAACCCCAGCGTGCGGCCCGCGCGACCCACGCTCGCCTGCCAGAGCGGCGCCTCGGTGACCACGCCGGCCCGACGGGTGGCGCTCCCGGCCGCCTGCAGGCGCACGCTGTAGACCTCGCCCAGGACGACCCGCCCGTCCAGGCCCACCACTCGGTTGAAGTCCTCACCGTCCTCACGGTCGGTAAAGACCATCCCCAGCCGTGACTCCCGGCCCACGTCGCGTTGCACTCGCAGGATGTTGTAGAGCGGTCGGTCGCTCCCCGAGGCCGAAGTGGCCGGATCATCCAGCGCCGACAGGAGGGCCACGCTGGTGCCGGAGATCTTCCCCGTGAGCTTGATCGCGACCTCGGGCGCCGCCACTCGCCGCGTGTAGACGAGCCGGTTGGGGGTGGAGAATTCCTCGATGCCGTCCAGGAAGAAGGGTCGCTTCTCGGGAAAGAACAGCGCGACCCGGGGATCCGTCACCACTTGACTCGCGTCCGACTCGACCTGGGAGAAGTCCGGGTTGACGGTGGCGTTGAGGGCGAGGTTGGGGGTGACGCCCCAGCGGAGCGTGCCACCGAACTCGGGCGACCCGCCCGTGTAGTCCCACCCGTCCCCGGCGCGCGCGCCCACGATCTTGGTCGTGACGACCGGCGTCACGTCCAGGACCAGCCCCGCCCGGATGTCCGTGAGCCCGACCAGGGTGCCGGACTGTGCGAGGAACGACGCCGCCGCGCGGCGGGCCGGGGTCCAGGTGGTTTCGTGGCCGGAGTGCTGGATCCGGCGGACGACGTTGATCCCCCAGTCCTGCCGGTGGAGCGGCTGGTAGCGCAGGCTCTTGAACGGGATCCGGATCTCGACTTCGTACCCCGTTGCCGTGACCCGCCCCTTCGACTCGAAGACGAAGTCTGGACTCAAGTCCACGCCATCGCGTCCGACGCCCGCGCCCTCGAAGAGGGTCCCGTCCGCCTGAACGCCGAGGGGATTGACCCCGAACACCATCGCCCGCCGTCGGTCGTTGTAGGTGCTCAGGAAGATCTGAATGTGATCGTCGCTCGCGATCTTGTCCCGATCCGCGAGCGTCGCGTGGACCGGACCATGGGACTCATAGGCCCGGATGCCGAAGTAGATGTCCGTGGGGGAGTACCAGACCAGTACCTCGGTCGAGTCGAGGGCCGGCCGGCCGTCGTCCGGTGAGTACTGCCAGAACCCCGCCAGCCGAACTGCCTGGGTCCACGGCTCCTCGTCCAGGACGCCGTCCAGCACCACCGTCCGCTCCAGCCGAGGGGGCGCCACGGCGAGGGAATCCTTGGGCGCGGCGGTTGTATCCGAGCCGGCCCACACGAGCGGGGCCATCAGGGCCGAGAGGAGGGGCGTCATGTCGCGGGAGAAGAGTAGTCGAGCGGGACGCCCGCAGCCATACGCCGGGGAGGCTTCGGGACTAGGTCATCAGCCCGAGCCATCCCTTCGGATTGTGACCGAACCCGGGGAAGACGTCACCGAGATCGGGACTGCCCAATCCCCGCACCAGCACCTCGCCCAGCACCGTACGGAAGTCCGTGGTGAGGCCGAGGTCCCGCCCGTCGTAGAGCTGTTCCGGTTCGAGCCCCGGCCAACGGCCGTACACCTTCCCACCGCGGATCCCCCCACCGAGCAGCAGCATGCAGTTCCCGTGGCCGTGGTCGGTGCCGCGGTTCCCGTTCTCCGCCGCGGTGCGCCCGAACTCCGAGAGCGTCACCAGGGTGACGCGGCCCATGCGGTCGCCCAGGTCCCGGTGGAACGCGGCCAGGCCCAGCCCGAGATCCCGCAGCTGGTTCGCCAGGAGCCCTTCAACGCCGCCCTCGTTCACGTGGTGGTCCCATCCGCCGCTGTCCACGAACGCGACCTCGAGGCCCACGTTCGCCCGGATGATACGGGCGGTCTGCTGCAGGCTGCGGCCGAGCCGACTGCGGGGATAGGCCGCGCCGTGCTCCGCCGCTCGATTCCCGGGAGCCGCGCGGCGAAGCATGTCGATGGCCTCGAAGGTGCCGCGCCCGGCGCCTCGCAGTGCCTCGTCCAGGGTTCCAGCGTACATCGCCTCGAGGCCGTCCGCCGCCGCGTCACCCGCCCGCACTTCGAAGCGGCCCCCTTCGGGCACCGCCACGGCCGGCGCCGCCCCGCGGAGGATCCGGGGTAGGCTCGTACCCAGCGCCACCCCCTGGACCGGGCTTTCGGAGCCCGGGCGCGTCTGCAGATGGCGGTTGAGCCACCCGTCTTCAGTGCTCTTCACCCCAGGGGTGCCGGACTCCATGTAGTCCTGCGCATCGAAGTGCGAGCGGGTCCCATCCGGCGATCCGGTCGCATGGACCACCGCGAGGTCCCCCCCGCGGTAGAGCGGCAGGAGCGGGGAGAGACTCGGGTGAAGTCCGAAGAAGCCGTCGAGATCGAGCGCGGCATCGGGTCGGCCGGTGGGACGCGGAATGGCAATGGAAGGGCGAAGCCGATAGTAGCTCGACTCGCGAAAGGGAACGACCGTATTCAGCCCGTCCACGGCGCCCCGCTGGAACAGCACCACCAGGACCCGGGGGTCGGATCCGGTCGGGCTCGGCGTGCTGGCCACTGCCCGCGTCAGGAACGACGGCAGGGCGCTGAAGCCGAGCACGGCCACTGCCCCGTCCTTGATGAACACCCGGCGGCTGATCGACATGGCGTCTCCTCCTGTTTCCGAAGCCTGGCGCTACCGGCGCTGGAATTCCGGCGCGCCGAGGACGAGGCCCACGATCGTGTTCGGGCGCATGCCCGCGTCGCTCCCCATTCGCTCCTCCAGCGCCTTCCGCGTTCCGGCAGACACCTGTCCGCCCACGAATCGGGCGAGCGCCGCGTCGAGCGGGTCGGCCCCGCCCCTCAGCTCGGCCGGCTCGCGCACCCTCACGCCCCTCGTACGCCCCTCCGCGATCTCGAGGGCGAAGTTGAGCCGGTGCAGCAGCGCCCCGGAGCCGACCCACCCCTCGGCGAGATCGGGGTAGCCGGTCGGCGGCTCGCAGAGGTAGAGCGACTCGCCCATGCGGGCGGTCCACTGCACGAGCGGCATCGCGACAAGCACGTCGGCGCCCAGGGCGCGGGCGGTGCTCGCGACCAGCTCGAAGGGCCGCTTCACCTTCGCACGGAAGACCTCGCGCGCCCAGAACTCCGGCGCGTAGACCATGGCCTCCACGACCGCACGGAGATCGCCGTCCGTGTCCAGGAAGCGGCGCGCCATTCGACGGACGAGTGCCTCCGGCGGATCGTCCGCCACGAATCGGCGCGCCAGCTTCGTCGCGATGAAGCTGGCCGTGGCCGGGTGGCTGGCGAGGAGATCCAGCACCGCGTCCCCCTCGGCCTGCCCGCCGCCGCGGATCGACCGGCCCAGAATGGTCTTGACCCCGGGGGCGTGGAGCCTGGCATCGAAGAGGAAGCCGGGATCCTGGCGCGGCGCGCGCAGGGTCCATCCGGTGAAGGCCCGCGCGACCTCGACGATGTCCGCCTGCGTGTACCCGCCCTCCACGCCGAGGGTGTGCAGCTCGAGCAGCTCGCGGGCGTAGTTCTCGTTGAGCCCGCGGCGCATCGCGCGGCCCTGGTCGGGGACGCGGCGCTCCCCCCCGAGGATGGACGGACGGCCGCCGCGGAGGACCCGGACTCGAGCCCTGGCGGCGGAGCGGCCCTCGAGCCGCTCGGCTCCGCCTGGGTCGGCGCTGAGCCAGTTGTCCAGGTAGAACAGCATGGCGGGGCTCCGGGCCGTCGCACCCACGAGCGTGCGAAAGCGGCCCAGGACGTTGGGACGGATGACGTCGCGCTCGTAGGAGGTCACGAGCCAACGCGTCGAACCCTTGGCCGCGTTGACGTTGAAGTGGTTGAACCAGAAGTCGGTGAGCACTTCCGCCAGCTGGCGCTCGCTCTCGATCGCCCGGATCAGCTTGGCTTGGACCAGCTCCATTTGGATCGTCTGCGGTCCGCCGCCCATGCTCTCCCCGTCCATTCCCTGGCGGAGCTCCCGGAGCCGGCGACGGGTCTCGGCGTCGGGCATGCCGCCCATGCCCTCCACCCGCTCGCGCAGCGCCTCCAGCTCTTCGCGCAGTTCCTGCCGGGCCTCGGCCTGCTGCTGAACCGCATCGCGAGACAGGCCCGCCCTTCGCGCCGCCGCCTGGGGAGACGGGTATCGCTCGAGCAGCTCCGCCGGTGACATCCGGAGCGTGGTGAGCGGCTCGAGCCGGCGGGAGACCGGATCGTCGGGGAGGGACTCGGGATCCAGCTGCTGTCGGATCCACCGCTCGAGGCCCATTTGCCTGACCCGCTCCAGATCCCCGGGCCTGGGCCCGAACGCGAGGCGGTTCAGCGCGTGGAGGATGGCCTCGTCCTCGGAGAGATCCGCGATGGGAAGGCCACCCGGGAATCGCGTCGCCGAAGAGATCGCAGAGACGGCGACCGATTGCGCCGCGACCTCGACAGCGGCCGGAGGCAGGAGGGCCAGGGCGAGCAGGGCCGATGCGAGGGCGTTTCTGGGCGAGACGGCGCCTGTCCCCTGCGGGCGAAGCGACTGCGGCATGACGGCCCTCCCTGCGGAAATCAGCCGGCGCGGGGACTACATCCCGCCGGCACGTGCAGGGAGGGACGGTGGGGCGCGGGGAGTGTTAAGAATGGCGCCTGCCTTGGAGGGTCCGAGGAGCTCAGGGCTCGACGCGCCGGACCTGCCAACGACCCGATTGCACCCGCCCTGTCATGGAGTGCCGCGATCGATAGGTGCCTTCGATGACGTTCTCCCGTTGGATGCCGGTGAACGTCGTCTCGAGAACGCACCCGCACTCCGGATCCCGGTAGGGATCGAGCGTGCCGTTCACCTCGCCGCCCCAGACGCGCACGAAGGCAATGCGAAGTGGCTGGTCGTCGGGACGGCGCACGCCGCGCACCACCCCCGGCGGCACCTCGCCGGTCCAGAGCTCATCCTCGCCTCGGACCGGGATCATGAGCACGTCGCCCCACGCGGTGTCGCGGTCCGCGGCGAGCTCGAAGACGATGCTCCCGCTCCTGCCGCTCTCGTCCCCTCGGTAATCCCCCTCCCATCGTCCGGCCAGCTCGGCCACGGAGCTGGCGTCGCCCTGGACCGGCACCGGCGGCGGATTCATCACGCATCCCACGGCGAGGGCAAGTATCCCGGCGAGGACGAGCAGTGTGATTCCTGGTCGCATGGAGACAGTCCTTTCGCGTGCGAGGCTCGCGCTCGGGGAAAAGCCACCGATCGCGCAGATGGCACGACGGTATCCGATGGAGCGAGAAGGAACCGTGAAGGCGGCGACAAGAAGCCCACGTCCAGGTCCGGAACGCGCGAAGGGCGGCTCGGGGGAGCCGCCCTTCGGAAAAACACTCTGCGGAACAGTGCGCCGCGTAGGAATCGAACCTACAACCTACTGATTAAGAGTCAGTTGCTCTGCCAGTTGAGCTAGCGGCGCGCATAGCCCCAAGGGGAGTCGAACCCCTGTTCCCACCTTGAAAGAGTGGTGTCCTAACCGTTAGACGATGGGGCCGACTGGCGCCCGCGGACTCGCCGTCCTCCGAGCCCCGGTGCTGCCCTTGCGAGTAGCGCTAACGGGATTCGAACCCGTGTTTGGGCCTTGAGAGGGCCCCGTCCTAGTCCCCTAGACGATAGCGCCAAGTATGTCGGGAGTCCGTCGCTCGGGGTCGCGGCCCCCGCAGCCAGCGCTGCAGGACCCTCCGACCGCCGACTCGCTGTCCTCCCACAGGCCCGGCAGGACTCGAACCTGCAACCCCCGGTTTTGGAGACCGGTGCTCTACCGATTGAGCTACGGACCTTCGCCCGGCGAATGGCCGGAGGAGCCCGATGCATGCAACGGACCTCCGCCCTTCCGCCGGACCGGCCTACTCCCCAGGGGTGGCTGACGGGACTTGAACCCGCAACCTCCGGAGCCACAGTCCGGCGCTCTAACCGATTGAGCTACAACCACCACGGACCGCTGGTCCCCTGCCAAGCGCGGTCAAGTTAGACAGACTCGACCTCTCGGTCA
>JBFIUJ010000107.1:0-8528 GCA_041607595.1 Gemmatimonadales bacterium
CAAATGCTATCTGGCGCTGGCTCAGGAGCTGATGCGGCGGATCGCGGCGACCGACGCGCGCGCCAGCCTGCCGGGAGTCGGCGCGTGACCCAGTCCAAGCGGCTCGGCCGCGGGTTGGAGGCGCTCCTCGGGCCGATCTCCAAGGAGCAGGCCGAGCAGGAGGGCTCCTTCCGGGAGCTTCCGGTCACGGCGATCCGCCCGAACCCGTTCCAGCCCCGACGCGCGCTCTCCGAGGGCCCACTCGTCGAGCTGGCGTCGTCCATCGAGGCCTCCGGCTTGCTCCAGCCGATCGTCGTGCGCTCGGCCGCGTCGGGGTACGAGCTGATTGCGGGGGAGCGTCGCTGGCGAGCGGTCCAGCGGCTCGGCTGGGTGCGGATCCCGGCAGTCGTCCGCGAGGCCGACGATCAAACCCTGCTCGCGCTCGCCCTCATCGAGAACCTCCAGCGCCACAGTCTCTCCGCCATCGAGGAGGCGGCCGGCTACCAGCGGCTGCAGGAGCAGTTCGAGGTTCCGCTGGCGGAAGTCGCCCGGCTCATCGGCCGGGACCGTTCCACGGTCGCGAATCTGATCCGGCTGCTGGGCCTGCCCGACGAGGTCCAGGCCATGGTGGACCGGGGGGAGCTGTCGGTGGGCCACGCCCGGGCCCTGCTCGCGCTCGACGATCCGAAGGCGCGGGTCCGGCTCGCCCGTGACGCGGTCGCGGGGGGCTGGTCGGTGCGGGAGATGGAGTCGCGGGTGAAGAGCGGCGCGCCGGCGGCCACGCGGTCGAAGCGCGGGAAGCTGGAGCGGACGGTCTCGGGCGACGCGCGGCGGGTCGAGGAGGCGCTGCGGCAACGGCTGGGGACCGACGTGCGGCTCACGACCAAGCGGCGGGGTCGCGGGCTCGTCACCATCAGCTTCTACTCGAACGATGACCTGGCGCGGCTGCTCGAGCTCATCCTCGGGGAGCCCTTCGGAGGATGAGCACGAGGGCGCCCCGGATCACCATCATGGTGCACCGGGACGGAGACCTGAGCTCCAAGAGCCTGCGAGTCCCGCTGTGGGCCTTCCGCGCCGCCATGATCGGCGGCGCCTCCCTGCTCGGCCTGTTGCTGGTCGCCGCCGCCCTGTATCTCCCGACGGTCCGGGCCGCGGCCAGCGTGCCGGGGCTGCGCAGGGACCTCGATCGGCTGCGCGAGGACAACAGGCAGGTGCGGGAGCTGGTGGCCGCGCTGGACACCGCCGAGCGCCGATACGCCCAGCTACGGACGATGATCGGGGCCGACGTGGTTCCCGATCCGGTGGCCCTGATCTCGCCGCTGCCGGTAGCCCCGACCGTCCGCGCCGTACCGCCGGAAGCGCCGGTGCGGTTCGGCGTGGGCCCCTCGGTGCCGAGGTACTGGCCGCTGGACGACCCGGGCTACCTCACCCGGGGCAGGGTCGTGTCGGGCGGACGGGACGAGGCCCATCCCGGGATCGACATCGCCGTCCCCACCGGCACCATCGTGCGAGCCTCGGGCGGGGGCACGGTGTTGGAGTCGGGGTCGGATCGCGAGTACGGACTGTTCGTGCTGATCCTCCACCCGGAGGGCTATCAGTCGCGATACGGTCACCTCTCCCGAGTCCTCGCGCGGGAAGGGACCCGGGTGCAGCCGGGCGAAGTGATCGGACTCTCGGGAAACACCGGGCGCTCAAGCGCGCCACATCTTCACTTCGAGCTCCTGCGGGACGGCGAGACGGTCGACCCGCTGACGATGGTCAAGGAGAGGCGCTAGATGGCGATCTTCACCAACGCTCCCAACCAGGCCGGCCCCGAACAGCGGCGGCGGGCCGACCAGACGACCCTGTCGATCGTCGCCAAGGACCTGACCATCGTGGGGGACCTCACGACCGAGGGCGTGATCAAGGTGGAGGGCCGAGTCCAAGGCAGCGTCCGAGCGGGGTCTCAGGTGCTCATCGCCCCCGGCGCCACGGTGGAGGGCGACCTCCACACCCGCGAGGCGGTGATCGGGGGACAGGTGACCGGCGCGGTCCGGGCGTCCGAGCGGGCCGAGATCCAATCCACGGCCGTCGTCACCGGTGACATCCACACCCGCAAGATCGTGGTGGTCGAGGGTGGGCGGGTGAACGGCGAGATCAAGATGGGGGAGGCGACCTCGCCCAAGCCGGGGGTCGAGGGTGGGGGGACCAGGAAGATCGGCGCCTCCTCCTGAGTCGGTTGCGGACCGAGTTTCCAACATAAGTTGATAAGTGGCATAACTTTGTTGAAACGCTCACCCTGTCGCACCATCGGGGCGATCAAGAACGTGATCCAGGTCACACGCCGGGCCGGACGCGCCCCCCTCCGGGGCGACCGGCGCCAGGACAGTCGTATCCCCGGCAACGAAGCGACTTCCTGCGACACAAGAAAAACGAAACTGTCATTACGCCGTCTTGTCGCCGTCACGACGGTGCTTCTATTCGCCTGCGCTCCTCCCACGGACAGGGCCGGCTTCCGGGTGGGCTTGGTGACACCGGGATCGGTCTCCGACGCCGCCTGGAACTCGGGCGCCTATCAGGGGCTCCTGGCCATTCGGGACACCCTCGGCGCTCGGGTGAGCCACGTCGAGGCACGGACCCCGGCGGAGCAGGAGGACGCGCTCCGGACCTACGCGGCCCAAGGCTATGACCTCGTCTTCGGCCACGGCTTCGAGTTCCAGGGGGCGGCCGAGCGGGTCTCGGCGGAGCATCCCCGCACGGTCTTCGTGATCACGTCCGGGGAGCGCGCCGTCGGCAACGTGATCCCACTCCTCTTCCCACTGTCGGAGGCCAGCTATCTGGCGGGGATGGTGGCCGGCGGGCTGACCCGGACCAATACCATCGGGTTCGTGGGCGGGATCGAGCTGCCGCCGATCAAGGCGGCCTACGAGGCCTGGGTGGCCGGGGCCAAGGCGGTGAACCCGCAGGTACGGACGCGCCAGACCTACCTCAACAACTTCGATGACGCGGTGGCGGGCCGGGAGGCGACCCTCGCCCTGATCCGGGTGGGCGCCGACATGCTCCATCACAATGCGGACGCAGCGGGCCTCGGCGTCTTCCAGGCCGCGAAGGAGAGCCGGGACGTGTTCATCTTCGGCGCGAACGCGGACCAGGCCGAGCTGGCGCCGGACCGGGTGTTGGGGTCCGCGGTGATCGACCTCCGGCGGGCCCTGCTCCAGATCGCGGAGGAGGCGCAGGGCGGTCTGGTGCGTCGGGAGCCGCGGGCGCTGGGCATCGCCAGCGGGGTGATCTCCTACGTTCCCAACCCTCGCCTGCGCGACCTGATCCCGGAGTCGCTCCGCGCCCGGGTACGGGCGGCGGAGGACTCGATCATCAGCGCGTCGGGGGGCCGGCCGGTGTCCGCGTCCCCATGACGGCCCTGCCGGAGATCGTGGCCTACCTGGACGAGTACCTCCGCGTTCGGGAGGTGGCGGATGAACCCAACGCGCTGAACGGTCTGCAGGTGGAGAACGGGGGTGCGGTCGGCCGGATCGTGGCCGCGGTGGACGCGAGCCAGGAGACGATCGACCGCGTCGTCCGCGACGATGCCGCCGCCGACCCTGCCCTCCTGTTGGTCCATCACGGTCTCTTCTGGGACGGCAACGTGCCGGTGGCCGGTCGCCGCTACCGTCGGCTTCGGGCCCTGCTCCAGGCGGACGTCGCCCTCTACGCGGCGCATCTGCCGCTCGACTTGCATCCCGAGGTCGGCAACAACGTCGAGCTCGCCCGGCGGATCGGACTCCCGGTGGACGGGTGGTTCGGCGCCTATCGGGGCGCGGACCTCGGCGTCCACGGTCCACTCTCGGTGCCGCGGGACGACCTGGTCGCCCGGCTGGCGGGAGAGCTCGGCGGGGCGCCGCCGCATCTGATTCCGGGGGGGCCCCGGCACACGACCCGCGTCGGGATCATCACCGGCGGGGCCGGGAACATGATCGCCGCCGCACGCGACGCCGGGTTGGACACGTTCATCACGGGCGAGGGCGCCCACTACACTCACTTCGATGCGATGGAGTGGGGTCTCAACGTGATCTACGCCGGCCACTATGCCACCGAGACCGTCGGGGTGCAGGCGCTCGCCCGGCACCTCGCCGACCGGTTCGCCCTCCCCTGGGAGTTCCACGACCATCCCACCGGACTCTAGGCGCGACCCGCGGGCACCGGCTGGGACGGCCCTCCTCGAGCTCGACTCCATTGACAAGCGCTTCGGCGCCGTGCAGGCGCTTCGGGGTGCCGGCCTCTCCGTCGCCCCCGGCGAGGTGCACGCGCTCCTCGGAGAGAACGGCGCCGGGAAGACCACCCTGATGCACGTGGCGCACGGTCTGGAGCGGGCCGACGCCGGCCGGGTGCTCATCGGGGGCGTCCCCCGCCGGCTCGCCTCGCCGCGGGACGCCCGGCGGGCCGGTGTCGGGATGGTCCACCAGCATCCGACTTCCGTGCCGGCCCTGACGGTGGCGGAGAACGTGGCTCTCGCGGCCGGCTGGGCGGTCCAGCCCACGGCGCTCCGGGGACGGGTGCGCGCGCTCGGCGAGCGCTTGGGGCTTCCTCTCGATCCGGACACGCCGGCGGAGCGCCTGTCGATCGCGCTGAAGCAGCGCCTGGAGATCCTGAAGGCCCTGGCGACCGACGCGCGGGTTCTCTTGCTCGACGAGCCCACGTCGGTGCTCGCCCCGGCCGAGGCCAAGGAGCTCCTCGGCATGGTCCGCCGCTTCGCCAAGGGCGGCGGCGCCGTCGTCCTCATCACCCACAAGCTGGCCGAGGCGTTCGACGCCGCCGATCGGGTCACGGTGCTGCGACGCGGGGTGGTGACCTACAGCGGCTCGCCGGCCGAGGAGTCCCCGAAGTCCCTGGCGGCCCACATGATCGGCGCCGATCTCCCGGACGCGGCGCCGCGGGTCTCGCGTGCGCCGGGGCTGGTGCTGGTGCACGTCGAGGCGTTGGACGTTCCGAGGATGGAGCGCCACGGGACGGGGTTGCGGGGCGCGTCGCTCGACGTGCGGGAAGGCGAGATCGTCGGGATCGCCGCCGTGGAGGGAAACGGGCAGCAGGAGCTCCTTCGAGCGGTGGCCGGGTTGGTCCGGCCGCTGCGGGGCGTCCTCGAGGTGACCCGCCCGACCGCGCTGATTCCGGAGGACCGCACCACCGAGGGACTGGTCGCGGCGCTGTCCCTGACCCAGAACGTCACCCTCGGTCTCGGTCGGGGGGCTCCTTGGATCCGGGGCAAGGGGCTCCACCGGATCGACTGGGGCGAGGCCGAGCGGCGCACCGCCCAGCTGCTGGCCGACTTCGACGTCCAGGCCACGGGACCCGGCGCGCGGGCGGCCGAGCTGAGCGGAGGCAACCAGCAGAAAGTCGTCATCGCCCGGGCGATGGAGCGGAAGCCCCGCGTGGTGATCGCGGAGAACCCGACGCGGGGGCTCGACGTGCGTGCGGCCGCGTTCGTCCATGAGCGGCTGCGGCGCGCGGCGCGCGCCGGAGCGGGTGTCCTCTTCCACTCGACCGACCTCGACGAGGTGCTTGCGCTCGCGGACCGCATCCTGGTTATGGCCGACGGCCGGATTCGGGCCGCGCCGGCGGGGGCCACCCGCTCGGAGGTCGGTGCGATGATGCTGGGCGTCGGCCAGCGTCGGGGCGGCGAGCCGGACGCATGAGACGACTGCCCGGAGCCTCCGTTCTGCTGGTGGTGCTCGCCCTCGGCGGCGGGCTGCTGCTGCTCATGGCAGGCCTCGCGCTCGCGGGGTATGACGCCGGCCGCACGATGGTGGCACTCTGGCAAGGGTCCTTCGGCTCGTGGTACAGCCTCACCTCGGCCACGCTCCCCCGTGCGGTCCCTCTGATCCTGATCGGGCTCGGATTCTCCCTCGCGTTCCGCGGCGGTGCGCTCAACATCGGGGCCGAGGGGCAGTTCTACGCCGGGGCGATCGCGGCCACCGCGGTGGGCGGCCTCGTCGGCGGATGGCCGTCTTCGCTCGCGATCCTGGCCATCGTCATGGTCGCTGCGGCCGCCGGGACGGCGTGGATCGTCGTCCCGGTCTGGCTCCGGGTGCGGTTCGGCGTGTTGGAAGTCATCTCGACCCTGCTGCTCAACTTCGTCGCCGAGTTCCTGGTGAGCTGGATGGTGCAGGGTCCCCTCCAGGAGCGGACCGGGATCTATCCCCAGAGCGACCCTATCGCGGCCGCGGCGCGGCTCCCGATGCTGCCGGGGACCCGGCTGCACATCGGCATCCTGCTGGCGCTGGTGCTGGCCGGCATCCTCTGGTTCGTATTCGCCCGGACCTGGTGGGGGTTCCGGCTCCTCGCCGTGGGGACTGGACCGCGCGCGGCCGAAGTGAGCGGTCGGGTGGATGCGTCCCGCATGGTGGCGGTCGCGCTGCTCTGGTCCGGCGCAATCGCGGGGCTCGCCGGAGGGATCGAGGTGGCCGGGGTGTCCTACGCCCTGTTCCAGAACCTGTCCCCAGGCTACGGCTTCACTGCCATCGCGGTGGCGCTCCTGGCCCGGCTGCATCCGGCGGGCGTCGTCGCGACCGGCATCCTGTTCGGGGGGCTGGAGGTCGGAGCCGGAGCGATGCAGCGAGAGGCGGGGGTGCCGGCGGTCGTGGTCTACGCCGTGGAGGCGGTGGTGATCCTGGTCGTGCTCCTGGCGGACGTGGGCGCCCGGCGCATGGGACGCGGCCGAGTCGTTCCGGAATTGGCGAGCGAGCGGGCCCCATGAGCGAATGGGTCGTGGTGGGGGGCGCCTTCGGGGCGGCGGCGGTGCGGGTCGCGACGCCGCTCCTGTTGGCCGCGCTGGGAGAGACCGTCACCGAGCGCAGCGGCGTGATCAACCTCGGCATCGAGGGCGCGATGCTGACCGGCGCGCTCGCCGCGGCCATCGGCTCCACCCTGGGAGGCCCCTGGGTCGGGGTGCTCGCCGGGGCGGGCGCCGGGCTGGTGGTGGCCGCGATCTTCGCCGCGGTGGCGGTGGGCGCCGGCGCCGACCAGATCATCGCCGGCACCGCGATCACGCTCGGCGCGGTCGGGGTGACGGGAGGCGCCTACCGCCAGTTCTACGGCCCCGCCGGGCCCGGTCTCTCCATCCCCACGCTCGGCGCGGTGGAGATCCCCGGCCTCTCGGCGATTCCCGTGCTCGGGCCCGCCCTGTTCGACCACTCGCTCCTCACCTACGCCGCACTGCTGGCGGTGCCGATCATCTGGTGGCTCCTCTTCCGGACGCGCTGGGGCCTCGGTCTCCGCGCCGCCGGCGAGTCCGCGGAGGGCGCCCGGGTCGCCGGGGTCCGGGTGTCCCTGACGCGGGCGATGGCCACCATGCTGGGAGGCGTGCTCTCCGGGCTCGCCGGCGCGAGCCTGGTGCTGGCGCAGGTCGGAACGTTCGCGGAGCGGATGACGGCCGGCCGCGGCTTCGTCGCGCTCGCGATCGTCGTGCTGGGACGGTGGCACCCCGTCGGAGTGCTGGCCGCGGCCGCCCTCTTCGGCGCGGCGACCGCGCTCCAGTACGTCTTCCAGGCGATGGGACTCGACCTCCCCTACCAGATGTTCCTCATGTTCCCCTACGTGCTGACCCTGCTCGCCCTGGGCGGCGCCGTGGGTCGGGTGCGGGCACCGGCCGGGCTGGGCCGCTGAGACCTAGCGGCCGCGGACGCCCGGAGGGAACTTGAGGGTCGGCTGCCCCGCCCCATCTCCGATCGCAAGGACGCTTCCCATGGCTCGATCCCTCGTCGGCTCGTTGGCGATCCTCCTCGTCGCCGCCCTACATCCGCTCCAGGCCCAGCACGTGGTGCCCGGGGACCAGCTGGTGATCGAGGGGGTGCCCCCGATCCCGGCCTCGGTGGCGGACCAGGTCCGCCGCTACACCGAGTACCGCAGCGCGGGGCTCAGGGACTGGCACCCGACCGAGCGGGCGATGCTGATCGGCACCCGATTCGGCAACTCCCAGCAGATCCACCTGGTCAAGTCGCCGCTCGGGGCGCGCACCCAGCTGACTTTCGCCTCGGAGCCCGTCGGCGGCGGCTCCTTCGAGCCGAAGACCGGACGCTATCTGCTCATCGCCATGGACGCCGGGGGCAACGAGTTCACCCAGCTCTTCCGCCAGGACCTTCCCTCGGGTGAGGTCACCCTCCTGACCGACGGACGCTCGCAGAACGGCGGAGTCCGGTGGTCGCGGGCGGGCGATCAGATCGCGTATTCCTCGACCCGGCGGAACGGGGCGGACCGCGACCTGTACACGATGGACCCGGCGGCGCCGGCGTCGGATCGGCTGGTGCTGGCGGTGAAGGGCGGCGGATGGGGAGTGGCGGACTGGTCGCCGGACGACCGCCGGTGGCTGGTGTTCGAATACATCTCGGTGACGCACAGCCGGCTGTGGGAGGTCGAGGTGGCGACCGGGGCGATGTCACGCCTCGCGCCGGTGGGGGTCCCCGACACCGCCGCCTACGCCGGGGCGCGCTACAGCCGTGACGGATCGGGCGTCTACCTGATCACCGACGCCGACGCCGAGTTCCGCCGCCTGGCGCATCTGGATCTCGCGACGAAGAAGC
>JBFIUJ010000108.1:0-8456 GCA_041607595.1 Gemmatimonadales bacterium
ATCTGGGAGGCCTACGGGGGCACGGAGCGGATCGGGGGCACGCTGATCCGCGGCACGGAGTGGCTGGAGCACCCGGGCTCCGTCGGACGGCCCAGCGGAGGGCGCCGGCTGCGGATCCTCGATCCCGATGGGCGCGAGCTGCCGCCGGAGATGGCCGAGCGGCTGGCCGCCGAGGGAGTGGTCCACCGAGCGGACAACCTGGTCTTTCGGTACACCCACGACGTGGGAAGGCGGGACGCCGGGTGGGAGGACCGCTTGGCCTCGATCGTGGTCACGCCCCAGACCGTGCTGATCCACAAGAACGGGAAGGTCGGGATCGAGATCTACCCGCGGAGCCGGCGGTTCTACGAGGTGCGCCGGACCGGTGGGCGGGTGCTGGTGCGGGCGGGGACGGGCGGGGCGGCCGAGACCTGGTCGTTCGAGCCGCCGGCCGACGCCGACGCGTGGACCCGCGCCATCCGCTCGGCGATCCGAGGCTCTCGCAGCGTGGCCAACGACTGAGCGTGTCCAGGCGGGTCGAGTCCGTCCAGGTGGGTGCCGCTGCGGGTGGGAGCGCGGGGGAGGGCGAGGTGGTGGTCCGCACGCTCCGGCGGCGGGATCGAGTGGCCGGGGCCGCCAAGGTGCTGGGGGCCGGTCTGGTCCTGGCGGCCGTGGTCCTCCCGATCCCTCTCGTGCATCTGTTCGCCATTCCCGTAGTGGCGGTCTCCCTGGTCCTCGCCGCGCGGCGGCTGTGGACCGGGGAAGTCGTCGCTCGGGCCGAGGGAAAGTGTCCGAGCTGCGGGCAGATTGGGCGCTTCTATGTCGGCTTCGGGCGGCAGCGCTTCCGGTTGCCGATCGCCACGTCCTGTGCCGCCTGCGCCTCGGCGTTGACGCTCTCGGCGCGATCCGTGCTCGAGAACCCGGTGGCGCATCATTCCTCCGCGCCCTAGGCATCCCCATGCTCACGATGTCCGTGTTCGAAATCCTCGCGGTGCTGACGACGGCAACGGCCGTGTTCAGCTGGATCCACTACCGCTACCTGGATCCTCGTGCAGGGGCTCGAGCGCGTAGTCGGCTGGCTCCTGCGGCCCCGCGTCGAGACGGCCGGATGATCCGGCGGGCCCTCGCAGCGATGGCGGTCACGGCCTCGCTGCCGGTGTCGGCGGCGGCGCAGGGCCCGTGCACCGGCGCCCCGGGGTTCGGGGAGCTCGACTTCTGGGTGGGGACCTGGGCGGTGGAGGTGAGCGGCCAGCGGGTGGGTACGAATAGGATCGAGAAGATCCTGGGGGGCTGCGCCGTGGCGGAGCACTGGACCGATGCCTCGGCACGACGCGGCTACAGCCTTTTCTACTACATCCCAGCGCTCGGCGAGTGGCGCCAGGTCTGGGTCACCGAATCCGCGACCGGCGTCGGAGGGGTGAAGGAGAAGCGTCTGGTGGCCCGGCTGCCGGACGGCGGCCTGCGATTCCAGGGGGAGATCCCCGTGGCCGGGGGCGACAGCTATCTGGACCGCACCACCCTCACCCCCCTGGACGACCGGCGGGTGCGGCAGGTGATCGATGTCTCGCGCGATGGCGGGGCGACATGGCGGGTCACCTTCGACGCCATGTACCGGGCCGAGCCCCCGGAGGATTGAGGCTCAGGCCACCTCGTCGGTGTCGATTTGCCCCGTCAACTTGCCGCTCACGAGCGACCAGGACATCCCTGCGGCGAGGATCGCGCTCACGACCACCAGCACGATGTGGGACACGGCCCGCGGGCTCGACGGTGTGAACAGCTTCCATTCCACCAGGAGCCAGACCAGACTGGCGAAGACCGCGGCGACGAGGAGCACACCCTTCAGGCCGAGCGAGCGGCGGGTGGCCTGGAGGAAGACCACCCAGCCGATCACGAGCACGATGCCGGCGAGCACCTTGAGGGGCCCGAGGGTCCCGAGGAAGCTGCCGGGGGTGTCCACCAGCGGCAGGAGCGCCCAGTGGGCGTAGGAGTATCCCTCCGGGTTGAAGGTGGCGTACACCAGGACCAGGGCGGCGGCGAAGCGGGCGAGGACGCCGCGCGCGCCGATGCGCGTGACCGGCATGGATCCTCCGGGAGTGGTGATGACCTCGTCGGCAGGCGCAACCTAGCGGCCGCTCCGTGGAGGCGCCAGGCGCCTCGGCACGGGTTTTATTGCAGCGATCCGGAGGCCGAGCTAGATTGACGCCTCCAACGACATCAATCCCGGGAGGCCCTTCTTGGCGCAGAGCGACGCGGGTCTGTGGCAGGTCTTGGCAGAGCATGCCGGCGGCATCCAGGCGGTGGCGGCGGTCGTCTCCGTGGCCGCGGTCTTGGTCCTGGCCGTGCTGGGGTGGCGAGCCATCGCCGCGGTCCGACGCATCGCGACGGCCGTGGAGGATCAGCTCGCCGCGCAGCGGGCCCACTCGGCGGCGCGTCAAAGCGAGCTGATCGCGCTGGTCCAGATGTTCTCGCGGCTCCTCGCGGATCTCCCAACCTCCCGCGAGGACGCGGATGCCCTGCGGAGCTGTGCCCTTTGGGACGAACACGATCTCACGCGCATCCAGAGGCTCGCCGCGGAAGAGAGCCCGCAGTGCGGCGAACGGGCGGCCCTGGCCGGCGCCCCCGTCCGCTGGCTCCGGGAGCGCATCGCCGAGGTGAAGGCGATCCGGCCCGATGTGGCGGTGCGGTGGGATCACTTCCCCTGGTCGCGCTGGGAGGAAGAGCTCGACCGGGCGCGGGCGAGGATCGGCGAGACCGGGACGCTCGCCGCCGGCGGGGAGGTCGACCTCCGCAGAGCGCCTCCCAAGACACCGCGCGAGGCGGCGCCCACCCCTCCGCCGGTGGCCAGGGTCTCCAGCCCGGTGGCGGTGGGATGAGCCCCGTGGACGAGGTGGTCCGCCGGGAGGACCGGCCCGAGCCGTCCGAGTATGCCGAGTACTACGGGCAGTATGTCCGTCTCGTCCCCGCCGGCGATCTCCTCGAGATCCTGTCGAGCCAGTTCTCGGGCACCTTGGGGCTGCTGGGGCGCCTGGACGAGTCCCGGGGCGGGCACCGCTATGCCCCCGGGAAGTGGAGCATCAAGGAGGTGGTCGGTCACCTGAGCGACACCGAGCGCATCTTCGCCTATCGGGCGCTCTGCTTCGCCCGCGGGGAGCGCACTCCGCTGCCCGGCTTCGACCAGGACGCCTACGTACCCGCGGGGCGGTTCGACCGGAGGTCGCTGTCGGACGTGCTGGCCGAGTGGGAAGCCGTTCGGCGGGCGAGCGTGACCATGTTCGGTGGCTTCGATGAGGCCGCGTGGACCAGCGCGGGGACCGCGAACGGCGTCGGGATGTCCGTCCGCGCGATCGCCTGCGTGATCGCCGGTCACGAGGTGCATCACCTGTCGGTGCTCCGCACCAAGTACCTCGGCGCGGCCTGACCGGCGCCCCGGCCGCCGCCGCCCCTCCCCGCGCCGACCCGAGGCTCCCATGATCGTCGTGACCACACCCACCCTCGAAGGCCACGCGGTCCGGGAGTACATCGGGCTCGTGAGCGGCGAAGCCATCCTGGGGGCCAACATCTTCAAGGATTTCTTCGCCGGCATCCGCGACATCGTGGGCGGGCGCTCGGCCGCGTACGAACAGGAGCTCCGCCGGGCCAAGACCGTGGCCCTCGAGGAGATGGCCGCGGAGGCGAGGGAGCTCGGAGCCAATGCCATCCTGGCCGTGGACCTGGACTACGAGACCATCTCGCTGGCGTCCGGCGGGGGCATGCTGATGGTGAGCGCCAGCGGGACCGCCGTCGTCGTAGACTGACCGCTTCCCATGGTGAGCTACGAGGTCACCCTTGGCGTGGACCCGGGGTCGTCGGACCGGGTCGAGGCCTACATGCGGGGACGGCACATCCCGGAGATCCTGGCGACCGGGTGCTTTCTCCGCATCTCGTTGGAGCGCTCCGGCGACGGCCGCCTGCGCACACGGTACGTGGCGGAGACACGGGAAGACCTGGAGCGCTACCTGCGCGAGCACACGGCCGACCTTCGAGCGGACTTCCTGGCCCACTTCCCGACCGGAGCCGTGGCGACCCGCGAGGAGTGGGACGTCCTCGAGGCCTGGGTTCGCCCGATCCGGTGAGCCCCGCGCCGGACGAGGCCCGAGAGGCCCGGGCGCTGCGCTGGATCGCCGATACGCTCGACGCCGCGCGCATCCCCTACCTCATCGCCGGCGGCCTGGCGGCCAGGGCCCATGGGGCGACGCGGCCGCTCGCCGACATCGACCTCTATGTCCCCACCGCCCGATTCGACGAGGTACGGCGTGCGGTGGCTGGGCGCATCGTGCACGGGCCGGTCCGCCATCGGGATGCCTGCTGGGACATCACCTTCCTGGCCCTGGAGTACGACGGGTGTCGAATCGAGGTCGGCGCCGCCGATGATGCCCGCCTGTTCGACCGATCCTCGGGGCGCTGGGTGCCGGCGGCGGTGGACTTCGTCCGTGCCGAGAGAATGGACGTCCTCGGCGTCCCGGTGCCCGTGATGTGCCGCGAGGACCTGATCGCCTACAAGACGCATCTCGACCGTCCGGTGGATCGGCTGGACCGCGCGGAGCTGGAAGGCCGTCCACCCCGATCCTGATCGGCCGGGGGCGATACCGAAGGAGGAAGTCATGCCGCTCGCGCTCACCTCACCGTCATTCGCCGATGGCCAGGCCATCCCGGCGCTCTTCACCTGCGAGGGACGGGACGTCTCACCGGCGCTCGCCTGGACCGGCGTCCCGGCCGAGGCGCGGAGCCTGGCGCTGATCGTTGACGATCCGGACGCGCCCGACCCCGCCGCGCCGAAGATGACCTACGTGCACTGGGTGCTCTACAACATCCCGACCTCGGCGACCGGCCTCTCGGAGGGCGTCACCCCCGCGGGTCTCCCCCAGGGGACCCGGGAAGGGCGGAACGACTGGAAGCGCACCGGCTACGGGGGTCCGTGCCCGCCGATCGGTCGGCACCGGTACTACCACAAGCTGTACGCCCTCGACGTAGTACTGCCGGACCTGGGGACGCCCACCAAGGCGCAGCTCGAGGCGGCGATGGAGGGGCACGTGCTGGCTCGGACGGAGCTGCTCGGCACCTATCAGAAATCCAAAGCCTGAGCGCACGAACGCCGGGCGGAGGCCCGGCGTTCGTGTCCCGTCGACTGCGGCGCGTCAGACGCCGGCGGGAGCCTTCATCGGCGGAATCCGAAGGACCTGCCCCGGATAGATCTTGTTCGGATCGGTCAGCATCGGCTTGTTGGCCTCGAAGATCACCATGTACTTGTTCGCGTCGCCGTAGTGGGCCTTGGCGATCTTGCTGAGCGAGTCACCCGACTTCACCGTGTACATCGTCGCCACGGGCTCGGGCTTCTCCACGGTGAGCCGGTTGTCCACTTTGGCCACGCCCTCGACGTTCCCCACCGTGAGCACGACCTTTTCGGCGATAGCCTGGCTTGGGGTGCTGCCCTCGATGGTCGCCGTGCCGTCCTTGAAGGCGATCCTCTGGAGCTTGACCGGCAGGCCAGTGTCGGTCACGGCCTTGACCAACGCCTGGGCCATGTCCTCGGAGGACTTCGTCCCGCCGAAGAGCTTGGCGCCTGCGTCCTTGACGAAATCGATGAGACCCATCGTGCTACCTCCTGCTGAGAGTATGGTTCTGCGCGTGCCGGGTCGTTCCTAGCCGCGCTTGAACAGTCCGGAAAGGAGCCCGGCGCCGTGACTGGCGAGGTCGCCGAGATCGAGATCGCCGTCGCCGTCGGCGTCGAGAAGCCGGCTCAGGGCACCCATCTGCGGCCCCGCGGTCCGGCCGAGCGCCTTGTGCTCCTGCCCCAGGAGTCCTGCGAGGCCGCGGGCGTTCATGCCCTGCTGCCGCTGGGCCTTCCCCAGGGCGCCCATCACCACCGGGGCCAGCATCACGAGCATCCGGCCGACCGACTCGGAGGGCATGCCGGTGGCCTTGGAGACCCCGGCCTCGACCGCGTTGCGCTTCCCCCCCAGCACGTGCCGGAGGATGCCGTCCCCCGGCCCCGCCTGCGGGTCGCGCAGGTGTCCGGCCAGATCGTCGAGGATGCTCCCGTCGTGGTCCTTCGAGACGGCGTTGAAGAGCGCGGAGGCGCCCTCGGGACTCGCGCTGTTGCGCCCCAATGCGCCGAGCAGGAGCGGCAGCGCGGCGGACATGGCGGCGCCGGCGGTTCGCTCGTCGGTGCCAAGCTGGCCCGCCATCTGGCGCAGGGTATCGCCGCCGAGCTGCTGGCTCAGCGCTTCGAACAGTGAGGACATCGCGGTCTCCCATCGGTGGGGTGGAAAGACGAGTGGTCGGGGCCGAGGCCCGTTCCGCGCTTCGTCATTACCGGGGGCAATGTGGGGGCCGCGATTGAGGGCCTGGGGCTGGCTGGTGCTAAGACTTTTAAGTCTAATGACTTAGACGTCATCGTGCAAGGGGCCACACTCCACGTCGGATCCCGGAGCTCGACCCCTGTTTCCACCATCGGGATCGGATTCGATGCCTTACGGGCCGGCGACGGTCCCGCGGCACTCGCCGAAGCCGATCCCACGAACGCCCTCGCGGGCACAGACGCCGCGCAGGATCACCTCGTCCCCTTCTTGGAGGAACGTCCGGCTCTCTCCCCCGGGAAGGCGGATCGGATCTCGCCCGCGCCAGGTCAGCTCCAGCAGGCACCCGCGCGCGTCGGGCTCGGGCCCGGAGACGGTCCCGGAGGCGAGCAGATCTCCCGGGCGCAGGTTGCAGCCGTTGCTCGAGTGGTGCGCCAGCATCTGGGCCGGGGTCCAGTACATCTCGCGGTAGCTGCCTCGGCTCACCCGATGGGGGGCGTGGCCGGCCGCCCGCATGCCCGCGGTGAGCAGCAGGACTTCGAGGGTGAGGTCCACGCCTCCCCGGGCCGCGTCTCCCGCGTCGTGAAGGTAGGGAAGCGCAGCCGGATCCCCCGCCGGCCGGGGCGAGGCCGGAATGCGGAAGGGCTCCAACGCGTCCGCGGTGACGATCCAGGGGGAGACGCTGGTTGCGAAGCTCTTTCCCAGGAAGGGGCCCAGCGGCTGATACTCCCACTTCTGGATGTCCCGGGCGGACCAGTCGTTCACCAGGCAGAAGCCGAAGACGTGCTCTCCGGCGGAGCCGATCGGCACCGGATCCCCCAGCGCGTTGCCCGGGCCGACGTAGAACCCGACCTCCAGCTCGTAGTCCAGGAGGCGGGTCGGCCCGTAGACCGGCGACTCGGCGCCGTCGGCCATCGTTTGCCCGCTCGGCCGGGCGATGGGCGTGCCGCTCACCACGACGGACGAAGCCCGCCCGTGATAGCCGATCGGCATGTGCTTCCAGTTGGGGAGCAGCGGGTTGTCGGGCCGGAACATGCTCCCGACGTTGGTCGCGTGGTGGAGCGAGGCATAGAAGTCGGTGTAGTCGCCGATGGCGACCGGGAGCAGCATCTCCGCGTCCGCCTGGGGCACGAGGAGGCCGGCCAGCGCGGCCGGATCCTTTCGGTGCTGCTCCGATCCCTCCCGCAGCAGGGCGCTCAGGGCCTGGCGCAGGGCGGTCCAGTGAGACCGACCGAGCGCCAGGAGCCCGTTCAGGGTGGTCGCCGTCGCCGCCTCGGCCGCGCGGCCCGCCGCCCCATGGAACAGACCCCGCCGCGCGAGCTCCGCCAGGTCCAGGATCTGGTCGCCGATCGCGATGCCACCCCGGGGGCGCTCGCCGGTGCCGCGGCGCCGGAAGATGCCGTGGGGGAGGTTCTGGATCGGGAAGTCGGTCGCGGGGGCCTGGGCCGAGGGCACCCAGCTCTCGAGCCCAGGGTCGTGGGTGTCGTCGGGGCGAGGGGTCATATCAGGTTGAGCGTCCGGAGCTCTGAGACCGGCTCCTCGAACGAGCAGGAGCCGAAGCTGAGGGCGGTGCCGGCGCGAACGGCCTCGATGTCCTTCTGGCTCACCCGATGGCCGTGCCAGCGTACCGCGTCCGCCTCGAAGCGGAAGGCGAGTGGGGAGCGCTCGAGCAGGATGGGCTCCACGTCCACGTCGGGGACGCCCGCGCGCACGAAGGCAGCGGCGAGGAACAGGTTCAGAAATCCATACATGATGCCGCGTGGCGCGTCGGCTTCGTAGGTCAACGCGTGCTCGGTGCGCAGAGGATGGTGAAGGCCGGCAGTGGCCTTGAACGGGACGCCGGCGGCCGAGCAGGCTCGGATGAACCGGGCCAGGTGGGCCGCGGGAGGGAAGGCCTCGACGGTGACGCCGCCGGTGCGGACCTTGGCGGCCCACCCGTGTCGCCCCAGCGCGTCGATCAGGGCCGTCGGGTCGCCGTGGACCGGCAGCTCCACGTGCGGGACGATCGGCGAGGTCCACGCCTGGGCCGCGCGCTCGATGGCCGGCACCGAGTCGGCCTTCAGCTCCGCCGCATCCACCGTCGCTCCGACGTCTCCGCGATTGAAGTGGTCCAGGGCGTCGAGATCCGTCTCGAGGTCCTCG
>JBFIUJ010000109.1:0-8450 GCA_041607595.1 Gemmatimonadales bacterium
AGGGCTTCGATCTCGCGGGCGGCTGCCTCGCGGGCGCTTAGGTGACTCCGGATTTCCGCCGCCAGCGGCTCCAGCCGCGCTCCGGCACCCTCGGCATCCGGGCCGCGGACCCGGAGCGCACCCAGCGCCGCCATGGCTTCGAGCAACCCTTGAGTCAGACGGTCCCGGGCCCGGCCCGTATCGGCGATGGCGTCGAGGAGCCGGGCGGGAGCATCTCGCCGCTCTTGGGCATGGCGCTCCAGGTGATCGTGAGTGTTCTCCAGGACGGCGAGCTCGGCAGCTGCCTCGCAGGCCTCGGCGAGCAGGGCCTCCACCCGGTCCGCGATGGCCGCGTCGCGCTCGTGCACCGTCTGGCCGACCCGGACGACGTCGGCCAGGAGCCTGCGGGCCCCACCTCTTCCGCTCCGATCGGGGAGCCGGGCCATCACTTGGATGATCCGTCGCTCCAGAGAGGCGGGGAGAAGCGGCGATCGCCGATAGGCGCGGAGCACCGGCCGCTGCACGGCCCGGTGGGCCACCAGGAGCATGGCCCCGGCCACCAGTGGTCCGCTCAGGAGAAAGGCGGGTGCGGCCAGGACCCCGACGGTGAGGCCGGCCGTCACCACCAGCACGACCAGCACGTAGAACGAGCCCGGCAGCGCTCTCCATGCGTGGCCTGCCGCGAGCGCACGGGACTCCAGGCCGAGGCCGGCGAGTCGAGCGACAACCCGTCCGACTCCCTCGCGGGGGACGCGCACCAACGCCCGACGGCCCAGGACTGCCGCGTCGAGGAGCTTGGGGTCGGGCGGCGACGGGAACGAGGCCGCCAGTCTGGCCGATGCCGCCGAGGGGTCGCCCCCGCGTTCCGGACGCACGAACACCAAGGTGTCCGCCTCGGCCGCCTCCGATCCCCCGCAGGCCGGGCACACGCCGAGGCCGAGGAGGTCGGTCGCCCCGCAGGACAGGCAGAAATCCAGTGGCACCGTTCGGTCGGTCGGCTGGATCGGCGGGGGCCCGCCCTCCTCGGCGAGCACTTCGGCCGTCTGCGCCGCGGTGGGGAATCGACGCCCCGGATCGGCCGCGGTCATCCGGGCCACCGCCTGGTCCAGCCAGTCCGGGAGCTCCCGGACGAGCGCGGACGGCCGATGGCCACCCTCGATCGGTGAGGGAGGGAGATGCGAGCCGCTGGGGCCAGGCAGGCGGCCCGTCAGCGCGTGGTACAGGGTCAGTCCCAACGCATAGAGGTCCGCCCGCGCGTCCCCCCGGGCGCCCTCCAACACCTCCGGGGCGGTGTAGAGGTAGGTCCCCACCAGGCCCCCCGACTGGGTCAGGGTGCCGAGGCCCTCTTGCCGGGCGGCGCCGAAGTCGGCGAGGCGCGCTCGGCCGGATGGATCGAGCAAGATGTTCTGCGGCTTGATGTCTCGGTGGAGAACCCCGGCGCGATGCGCGGCCGAGAGGGCCTCGGCCACTTCCACGCCGAGGCGGGTCGCTTCGGCAGGAGAAAGGGGGCCTCGGTCCTGGAGCCGGCGGGCGAGGTCCGGCCCGGACACCAGCTCCATGACCAGGAAGGAGCGACCGTCCTCCTCTAGGAAGTCGTGGATGCGGACGATGCCCTCGTGGGTGAGGCCGCGGACGACACGGATCTCCCGCCGCATCCGCTCGCGCGCGCGCTCCGCCTCGAGCGGCGGAGGGACCAGCAGCTTGATGGCGACCTCGCCCCCCACGTCGCCGTCCCGAGCGGCGTAGACCACCGAGGAGGCGCCTCTCCCGATCTCGCGGAGGATCTCATACCGGCCCCGGAGGAGGGTGCCTCGCTCGAGGAACGGTGTCATGGGACTCGTTTCGTGGGGGGAAGACCTCTTCGAATCTAATCGCTCTCGAGCCGACCCAGCACGACCAGGGCGTTGCGCCGCCACCCGTCGTCCGGCGGGTAGAGCTCCAGGAACCGCCGGAGGTGGGGACCGGCCCGGTCCGCCTGACCCAGCGCATGGGCCGACATGCCGGCGTGGTAGCGCGCCATATAGTGGTCGGGCATGAATTCCAGGACCAGCTCCATGATGGGGCCGGCCGACCGATCGTCGCCCGCATCGGCCACCGGATGCCCCACGCCGAAGACGATGCTCGCGGCCGCGGGGCGTTGGTCGGCCAGGCCGAGGATGCGATCGCGGGCCGCCGGGACCTGCCCGGCCAGGGCCAGGCACGCCGCCTCGTACCCCACGCTCATCCACGAGCCGCTCGCGGGCGCCGGGTCGAACCGAAGGCGGTTCTGGACCTCGACGGCATTGCAGTAGGGCTTGGTCCGGGCGAACCAGGCTTCGGGCTGACCCTCTCCTCCGACGGGCGGGTCCGAAGCGTGAGGCGGATGCACGGGGGGGGGCGCGGCCTCGGGGCGGAACTGGAAGAGCACCGCGGAGCACACGGCCACGTAGAGCATTCCCAGGAGATACACGAGCCGTAGCATGGTGCCTTCCAGTGAGGGGTTCGATCGGGAGATGCCGAAGCCCTCGTGATTGTCACACGCTCCCCGGGACGAAGAAACCGCGACCGTGATCGGCCGCGGCTCTCGCGGAGAGGAGGTCCCGCCCTGGGCTCAGGGCGAGGCGATGGTCCGCTCCACCGGCAACCGGGTCGCTCCCACGGCGCGCAGAATCGGCTTCACCGGGACGGGCAACGTGGCCTCCGGGGCATTGGCCAGGGTGTTGATGCGGGGCGTCAGCCACTCCCGCAGGGCCCCGTAGCGGCGCGCCGTCTCGGACGAGCCGAACATGATCGACTCGCCGACCACTTGATATCGACCCGTCTGGCCCTGTAGCAGGGTCATCACGGCGTCCATCTGCAGGAGCAGCGAGTCCGTCATCCGCCAATTGGCCGCGCTCTCGGACCGGATGTTCCGCCGGTCCCAGGCCCGGATGTCAGCGGGGGTGAGGGAGAGCCGCTGCCCGACCCGCTTCAGGGTATCGGCATAGGCGGCGTCGATGGTCGACTCCCGGCCACGGTAGCTGGAGACCGCTTCCGCCAGCACTCCCAGGGCCCGCTTTCCGACGGCCAGGCTCTCGGGCGAGGCGAGCCGGGCAGGGGCGAAGAGCCGGGCCCCGAGCGAGCCGGTGCGCACGGTCAGGTCCGCCTCGGCCTTGATGAACGCCTGGGCGTAGTTGGCCGCGAAGGCGGTGGGAGAGATCGTGAGCGCGACGGGGCCGGCGTCCGGCCTGATGTCCGGGACGATGGTCGCCGCGGCCGCCCGGAGATCGAGCCGAGGTGCCGGGGCCACCCCGGGGACGCGGGTGCTGTCTACCGCCGCCCGCGCAGGCCGCGGCTCGGCAGTGATCTCGGCGGCCGCGAGGGAAGCCGGGGTGCTGTCGGCCAGCGGCACGCCGGCCGCCGAATCGGACCGGCTCAGCGCGGTGGAGCCGCTCGGAGACGAGAAGAGGACGACGCTGGTGGGGGTAGTCTCGGTCGGGGGAGCGACCGTGGCCCAGGGGCGCCACGTCATCACCCCGGCAGACGCCACTCCCAGGATGGCCACCGCGCTGATGATGGCTGCGGCATAGCGGGGCGGCCGTGCGAGGTGGGCGAACCGGGCGCGCCGAGGCTCGACGGGCCTGGGCTCGGCCGGGTTCTGATCCACGACCTTCGGCTTCTCGACGACCTTCGGCTTATCCGGAACCTTGGGGCGCGGCCCGGAGACCCGGAGCTGGGACTCCGAGATCCTGGGTCGCTGCCCGGAGCCGCGGGTCTTGTCCTGCGCCCGCGCTTCCCGCGAGGGACGCGGCCGACGGCCACGCGTCCGCTCCACCGGGGGAAGCTCGACCCATTGAATCTCCTCCGGATCGAGCAGCGCGGAGGAATGCTCTCCCGAGGGAGAGTCCAGCGGCAGCGCGACGTCGGCCTCCAGACCCTCCTCATGGCCCATCATCCCGGCGATCAGCCGGGGCTCGTCCGGCTCCGGCGGCTCGGTGGTGGGCTGGAACCCCTCCACCAGCGCGGGCTCATCCTCGACCGGCTTCTGGTCGGATACCTTCGGCAGACCGCTCGGCGGGGTCTCCGGGATGACCGGCATCGCCTGGGACGGACGCCCGGCGCCCTCCAACGACCGGCCCGCCTTCACGAGCTGGTAGTGCGGGTGGGAGCCGATCGGAAGCCAGCGGTTGGCCTTTTGGTGATAGATCAGCGCCTCGGAATCCACCACGCCTCTGCGGACGACTTCGGCGAACTCCTGGGGCGTGTCCACTATCGCTTCTTCGCCGGAACCCAGCTTGATGCGATACATGGGTATTCGCCTCGGGGTGACACGGTGACGCGGACGGCTCGGGAGGCCTGCTGGCGGGTCCCTACCCCGTCAGGGCCAAGGAGGCCTCCAGAAATGATTCCTCAGAGTTGGCAATATCCAGGCCAAACAGGGCCAGTTCTGTGACCTGGCACACAAGGGCTTAGCTCTGTCGGCCTCGGCTGTCGTGGAAGCGCTGCCACGACCAGTGTTGCGTCATTACATGTAAAAAAATCTTACACCTTACAGCCTGGGGTCGGAATGTCATGCCACTGGCCGAAAGGTGCTGCCCTGCAGCCGGTGGCTTCACCAGGGACGATCCCGTCGGGATAACCCTGTGTCCTTCCTGCGTCTATGGGCGTCTCCGGGGCGTAGGGCCCTGCCCGGTACCCCTGGAGGTGATTCATGCGCACAGCAGCGGCCGGCCTACTCCTGGCTGCCTCAGCCCTCGCATCATGTGGCGCACCCGACGGGGGTACCGAGGCAGGGCGGGCCCTCGCCCGTGACCTGACCCTGGCGGATCCCAGCAGCGTCTTGCGATTCCCGGCGGAGTCCCTCGGTGCCGTCATTTCGCCCGTCGAACGCGGGATCGCGTCTCCGCAGGGCATCCTACCCGCCGTGGGCGTGCCGGATCGCCCTCATTCGCCGGAGGCCGTCCCAGCGGAGCACGGGCTCGTTCCGGCGTCGGGCCCGCCGCCGCGTCCGATGGTGGCCGACGGGCCGGTGGCGGTGATGCCGTTGGCCGCCGGGCAGACCGTGGCGGTCGTGCCGAGAGTCCTCCCCGGCGGACTTCCGTGGGACGACGGTCTTGGGGCGGACGCGCTCGGGGGTGGCCGATCCGGCACCCGAGTGATCGTCTCGGGCGGCGGCATTTGCGTCCCCCGCGGGGGCGGCGGATTGGGCAGCATCCCGCGAGGGGTGCCTACCCGCCAACTCTAATCGGAACGGCCGCCTTTGGCCATGCCCCGGTAGGCGGTCAGGTGCCGTACCGCTGCCGCCCGCTCGCCGATCAACTCGTACAGCAGAGCCAGGTTGTAGTGGGCGTCGGCCAACTCCGGATGCGCGGCCACGGCCTGGCCGTAGGCCGCGATGGCCTCTCCCCGCCTCCCCATGGACTCCAGCGCGCAGCCCAGGTTGAATGCCGCCGTCCCGTGGTCCCGGTCGATCGCCAGGGCGGCCCGGTAGTGCTCGGCGGCGGCCGCGGCGTTGCCCTCCGCATGGAGCAGTCGGCCCAGGTTGACGTGCGCGTCGGCGTGGCCAGGGTCGCACGTCAGACAGCGCCGATAGGCCTCCCTCGCCTCGGGGTCGCGCCGAGCCTCCCGTTCCCGCCCCAGGGCGAACCACTCTTCGGCGGTGGGCCCGGGCCGGGGGAACTGGGCCACCCGGGTGGCCTCGGTCCGCCCGGCGAAGTCCAGCCAGCCCTGGCCCGACCCCGCCTCCCAAGTGGCTTCCCCGTCTTTCACCACCACGCGCGCGCCCTCGGCGATCATCTCGACCTCGGTGAGCGCGCGACCCGGAAGTCGGCCGGCCAGGTCCCGGAGGGCTCGGTGGATCCGCCTCGGGGAGACGTGGGCCTGGGCGAGGCGCCCGGCGCTCCGCAGCACCAGCAGGTCCTGAAACGAGAAGCGGTAGGACGAGCCGGGGTGGCGATCCGGCTGGAGATGCACGGTGCGGGCGTACGCTCGCACCGTGGAGGGATGGATCCCCAGTAGATCGGCTGCGTCTCGGGTGGAGTACTGGCGCATCGGCAGGGCCGTCAAGAGGCCTTGCTGGACTTCTCCTCGACGGGAGCCAAGGCCTCCCCGGCCGCCTTGGGCGCCGCCGGCCCCTTGGCCAGGCTCGCCTTCAGGGCTTCCATGAGGTCGATGATCTTGGCCGCAGGCGCCTCCGCGGGCTCCGCCGTGATCTCTTCCCCGTCCACCTTGCGCTGGATGGCCTCGAGCACGCGCACCCGTACCTGGTCGCTGTACCGCTCCGGCTGGAAGCTGTCGGTGGCGGATTGCTCGATCAGCTGCGTCGCGAGCTGCAGCTCGGCCGGCTTCACGTCCCCCTCGCCCAGGGGCACCTCGTCGGTGGCGCGGACCTCGTCGGCGTAATGCAGCTGCTCCATCACCAGGACCCCGTTCATCGGCCGGACCAGGACGAGATGCTGCTGCCCCCGGGCCGCGTACTGACCCAGGGCCGCCCGGCCCGTCTCTTTCAGCGCCTCGCCCAGGAGCCGGTAGGCCCGCTCGCCACCCTTGTCGGGGCCGAGGAAATAGGCCTTCTCCAGGAAGATCCGGTCCACCTGGGCCAACGGGACGAACTCCCCAATGTCAATCGAGTTGGTCGCCTTCTCCTCCAGGGCCTTGAGCTCCTCCGGCGTGAAGAGCACGAACTGGCCCTTGGAGAATTCGTAGCCCTTGACCATGTCCTCCTTCTCCACCGTCTCGCCGTCCTGGGGGCACATGTACTGCTGCTTCACCCGGGAGCCGCACTTCTTGTGCAGCCAGTTGAACGAGATGCTGGAGGCGGACTCGCTCGAGGAATAGAGCTTGACCGGAACGGAGACGAGTCCGAACGAGATGGTGGCGGTGCCGATTGCCCGTGCGCTCATGGGCGCTATCATACGGGATGGCCAAAACGGACGCAAGAGACCACTTGAAGTCCGATCCTTTAAGTCAGTATCGGGCAAAGCGTTCCCTGGAGAGAACGACCGAGCCTGCCGGCGCCGTGGCCCGGGCGCCGGGGCGGCTCTACGTGTTCCACAAGCACGCCGCCAGCCACCTGCACTTCGACCTCAGGCTCGAGATGGAGGGGGTGCTGCGCTCCTGGGCGGTGCCCAAGGGCCCGGCGCTCGATCCCGCCGAGAAGCGGCTGGCGGTCCACGTGGAGGACCATCCGGTCGAGTACGGCGATTTCGAGGGCAAGATCCCTGAGGGGAACTACGGGGCCGGGGCGGTGATCCAGTGGGACCGCGGCTCCTGGCAGCCCATCGGAGACCCGCTCGAGGGGCTGGAGCAGGGGAAGCTGCTCTTCGAGCTGCGGGGCTACAAGCTCCGGGGGACCTGGACCCTGGTGAAGATCAAGCGCGCCGCCAAGGAATGGCTCCTGATCAAGGAGCGGGACGCCTACGCCGTGAGCGGGCCTGACGAGCTGCCCCAGGCTTCGGTGCTGTCCGGCCGGACGGTCGAGGACCTCCGGGACGATCGCGATCCGGGTGAGGCCATCCGGGAGGAGCTCGAGCGACTCGGCGCGCCCCGGCGCCCCATTCCCGCCGACGAGCTCAAGCCGATGCTGGCCGAGACGCGGGAGCAGGCCTTCACCAAGCCGGGCTGGGTGTTCGAGCTGAAGCTCGACGGCTACCGTATCCTGGCCCGCCGCGCCGCCGGGGAGGCGACCCTGTTCACCCGGAACGGTCGGGACGCCACGGCCACCTTCCCCGAGATCGCCCGTTCGGTCGCGGCCCTTCCCTTCGAGGGCATCGTGCTCGACGGGGAGGTCATCGCGGTGGACGAAGCTGGGCGCCCCAGCTTTCAGCGTCTGCAGCAGCGCGCCAAGCTCACCCGCCCGATCGAGGTTCGCCGGGCCAGCCTCGAGAACCCCACCGTGTTCTACGGGTTCGATCTCCTCGCCTTCGAGGATTTCGACCTCCGACCGCTCCCGCTCACGACCCGCAAGGCCCTGCTCCGTCGGATCCTGCCGCCGGCCGGTCCGCTGCCCTACGTGGAGCACTTCGAGGAGCGGGGCGAGGAGCTCTTCGACCAGGTCAGCGCGATGGGCCTCGAGGGGATCATGGCCAAGCGGGCGGATGCCCCCTACCGGCCCGGCCGCTCCGCCGCCTGGCTCAAGATCCGTGCGGACCGGACGGATGACTTCGTCGTGGTCGGCTGCTCGCCGCCGCAGGGCTCGCGGGACGGGTTCGGGGCGCTCCACCTCGCCAGCTTCGTCGGCGGAAAGCTCACCTATGCGGGGCGTGTGGGGAGCGGGTTCACCGAGTCCCAGCTCAGGCAGATCCGGGCCGTGCTCGACGAGGCGCGCCTGGAGGAGCCGGCCTGCGGCGGCCCGGTCCCGACGGGCGTCGACCACATCTGGGTGCGTCCGGCCCTGGTGGCCGAGGTGCGCTACAAGGAGTGGACCGAGGAGGGCCTCCTCCGGCATCCTGTCTTCCTCCGCTTCCGGGAGGACAAGCCGGTGACCGAATGCATCCGGCAGGTCGCCGAGGCGG
>JBFIUJ010000110.1:0-8429 GCA_041607595.1 Gemmatimonadales bacterium
AGCGTGGCCACGGTCAGCGCAGCTCGAGCAGCTCGACCTCGAACGTGAGGGTCGCGTTGGGCGGAATCAGGCCACCGCCGCCGCCGGCTTCGCCGTACCCCAGGTGTCCCGGAATGACCAGGACACGAGTGCCGCCGACCCGCATTCCGGCGACGCCGATGTCCCATCCTTCGATCACTTCGGCCGCCCCCAGCGTGAACGTGAACGGCACGCCGCGGTGGTGGCTGCTGTCAAAGGTACGGCCGTCGTCGAGCCGCCCGGTGTAGTGCACGACCGCCGCTCGCCCGGCGACTGCGCTATCGCCCGTGCCCACGACGAGGTCCTTGTACCTGAGCCCCCGCGGCGTGCGCGTCATGCCGGCGGTGTCGACGGGAGGAGCCGCGTCGGCCCCATCGGCCGAGCCCCTCGGCTGCTTGCGAAACGAGTCGAGGGAGCAGGCGCCGGCGACGAGGACCAGCCCCGCAAGGAGGATGAGTCGAACCATGGAAGCTCTCCCGTGAGTCACGAAGGAAGACGGCCGCGCTCGGCCGCGGGGAAGCCGGGCGCTCGGCAGATCCGGCCCACTTGTCGGCGGTGGTGCGCGATGTGACGTCCCAGGAATCGGAGCCCATCCTGCACCGGCAGCCAGCCGGCCAGCGGGTGCTTGAACCTTGGCTCGCCGAGCGCCGTCGAGGGCAGCGCGGCCACGGCCGTGATGATTCCAGCCCGGGCCGTGCTCCACCGCTGCACCAGCTCGTCGAGCGGCACCCCCGGATCCGAGATCAGCCGCCGGCTCGGCGCCTTGACGCGAAGACCGAGCGCGAAGACGACGTAGATGATGTGGAGGACGACCTTTCCGCGGAGCGTGACACGGGCCTCGGGTGGGGGAGCGGTCTCCAGCACCCGCCGGGTCCCCTCTTCCGCGATCACGAGGTGGCCGATCACCTGGCAGATGGACCAGGCCGTGGGGTCCGGCTGATAGGAGACCTGCGTCTGGCTCAGGGCCGATACCCGCTCGAGCAGGGCCCGCCGCTCGGCTTCGAGGCGTTCGAACTGCGGGGCGAGTGTCTTGTGCATGGCAATCCGCGAGCGCTGGGTCAGCCAAGACTACCGCGCTACCCCGCCGGCCGGTAGGGCCCCGGCCCCGTCGCCGTCCATGAACGCATTGACCGTCGCCCCATGGTGCTCGGCATCCCGCTCACCGAGCCGCTGGGTCTCCACCACGCGCTCGGGCCGCGTGTAGTCCCATCGGTCGGCCGGCGTCGGCGCGCTCGGCGCCAGGTAGAGACGAGCCCCCCGGCGGCCGACCCGGGCCGAGGGGTACGGCCGAGTGAGCAGCACGATGGTCCGCCGCACCGCGGGCGCCTCCTCGGCGACGAACGCCGGCGCGTTGTCCACCATGCCCCCGTCCAGGAGCCGCCGACCGCGGTAGGCGCCCACCGGGGTGAAGGGGGGCGTGGCCGAGGAGGCCAGCACCAGGTCGGTCATCTCCTCCGCGTCGGCGCAGTCCCGCGCATCGTACACCGCGGGACGGAACCCCAACCGCCTGGGCAGGACGGGGTGCAGGCCCGCGAGCACCGCTCGGTCGAGCGAGTAGCTGCCCAGTCCGAGCGGGACGGCCAGCGCCGTCGGGAGAAGGCTCGGGTAGGCGGCCGAGAGCACGAGGAACGGAAACGGGAGGGCCCGGATACGGGCGAATCCCCCCTCGGCCAGGATGTGGAGCATCGTGTCCCGGTACACCTCGGCGTGCGGTGCCGGCCGCTCCCCCCGGAGCAGCTTCGACCAGTCGAGATTCCGCGTGACGCCCGCCCTGCGATCCAGCCAGAAGCGCCAGGCCTCCGACTCCCGCCCGGTGAAATAGATCGCGGCGACGCAGGCGCCCGCGCTGCAGGTGGCCACCGCCGCCAGCCGTGGAGAGAGCCTGTCGCCCAGGTGCCTCAGGAGCCCCAGCTGGTAGAAGGCACGGTTGCCCCCGCCCGCGAAGACGAGGCCGACGTCCCGGGTAGGCGCTCCGCCCATGCCGCTCACCCGCGCAGGGCCGAGAGGATCGCCGCGGCCAGCCATTCCGCTTCCCGGCGATCGGCCACACCGGACCCGAGCGGGTGCAGCCCGCCGTCGGCGGTCTTGGCGTAGATGTCGTAATAGGCCGTGGACCCCGTGCGGATTCCTCCCTCCACCGAAATCTCCTCGACATCCCCGGCCCGCATCTCGAGGCGGCCGCCCAGCGGGCCGCGCTGGAGGACGAGAGCGCTCCGGTCCGCTAGGACCCGGGTCCATCGGTATCGCATCCGTCCGAGCCCGAGCAGCAGGAAGAGGCCGACCGCGCCGAACAGCCCCACGATGAACGACCCCGCGCCGAGTGTGAACATCAGCCCCACCATCCCGACCCACACGACGGTGATGACACTCAGCACGAGGAGCGCCCCCCGGTTCCGGCCGGGAGGAAAGTAGATCTCGGTGCCGCGTCGAGTCGTCTCGACCGTGATCGGTGAATCCGCGGGGCGACGATACGCCGTCGGATCAACCTCCGACTCGGCCGACCAGCCATTGGGTTCGAGGTCCTCATCGTCTGTCCGGGCCTCCTCCCCCGTTTCCGGGGCCCGCGCCGTCGTCCGGACCACCGGAACCTCGAACGAGGCGTGGTAGTCGACGCCGGGCACGTCGGCCGAGAGGTGCAGGCGCCAGATCACGGCCGGCGTCGCCTCCTGGTCCCAGCCCGGCGCGTCGGCGGGGATCGGGAATCGGATCCGCACCTCGTCCCCTCCCCGTCCGCTGAGCGCGATCCGACCGCGGTCTTCCCAGCGAACCTCCTCTCGCGTCGAGCGGTTCTTGCCCGAGCCGGTCGTGACCCGGGAGAGACAGGTCAGGCGTGTCTCGAGCTCCAGCCCGGTGAGCCCCGGCGGAAGCCGAACCGCGGCGTCCAGCGTTCCCCCGACCGGCACGGGCACCGCATCGAGCGTGAGCTCGGTCGTCCCGTACTTCCTGTGCCGGATCGACGCGCGCAGGGCGGCCCAGAGGAGCAGGAGTCCCACGGCCGGAAAGACGAGGCCGAGGAGCGGGAGTAGGTCGCCGGAGGTCATCGCACCGTACACCGCCATCGCGCCGCCCGGGATCGCGACCAGGTTCCAGAACCCCGCGAAGGCCCAGATCACCCGGGTCTGTCCCCGAGCCTCGTCCTGGATCCGTCCGCTGGCCCAGTCCGACCGCCAGCGCCATGGCTCCTCCGGGTGGGCGGCCTGCAGCTCGGCCCGCTCCGCGATCCGCCGGGCGTGCCCTCGGCCGAGCACCAGCACGGCGACGCCGACCCCACCGAACACCGTGCCGAACGCCCCCAGGAGCGCGCCGTCCACCGGCCGCCCTCCAAGGACGAGCGTGAGGGCGCCCATCACCATGAGCACTCCGGCGAGAATGAACGGAGCCGAGAAGAGCACGAGGCAGCCGCTGCCGATCGAGGCCAGCGTCTGCGCGTCCATTGATCGCACGGTCAGCCGGCTCATGGGTCGCTCGCGGTCGCCACCGGCGTCTCCGGGCGGCCACCCCATTCGGCCCACGATCCGTCGTAGACGGCGACGTCCGGATGGCCGAGCACGAACGCTGCGAGCGCCAGCCCGCAGGCGCTGGTGCCGGATCCGCATGTGGCGACGACCGGACGGTCGAAGGCGATACCGCTCTCGCCGAGCTTCATTCGCAGTACCTCGGGCGCAAGGAGGGTCCCCGCCGTCGGGGAGACCAGCTCCGGGAAGGGGAGGCTCAGGCTCCCGGGAATGTGCCCGGCCCGGAGACCGGGCCTCGGCTCCGGCTCGGTCCCCTCGAACCGCCCGCGGGAGCGGAGATCCACCACGGTTTCCTCGCCGGAGGTCAGGTTGCGGCGCATCGCCTCGAGCGTCCGCACCAGGTGCGGCCGATAGTGGGCCCGGAAGCCCGTCCGCGACGGCGGCTCCACCGCCTCGGTGACGGCCCGCCCCTCGGCCACCCACCGGCCGAACCCGCCGTCCAGGACCGCCACCCGATCGTGGCCGAAGACGCGGAACATCCACCACGCCCGGGGCGCGCTCAGGTTAGTGCCCGATCCGTCGTAGACCACCACGGCCGTCTCCGGTCCGATGCCCAGCGCCCCCGCGTGCTCCGCGAAGGCCTCGGCCGCCGGGAGCATGTGGGGGAGCCGGGAGTCCGGATCACTGACTCGATCGAGGTCGAAGCGGTGGGCGCCGGGGATGTGCCCCTCGGCGAACTCCGCCTCCGCGTCGCGGCCACTGGTCGCGAGGTACCAGGAGGCGTCGAGGATGCTCAGGCCAGGCTCTCCCAGACGGCGGGCGAGCCATTCGGGGGTGACGAGCGGCGTGGGCAGGTGGACGAGATCCATGGTCGTGCGTCAGAATAGGAGTGGCAGGATCATCCCGGGAGGTCCCATGTCCAGCCCGTCGGCGCACTGCACGATACTCCTCCTGTCGGTCTTGGCGGCCGGACCGGTCTCGGCCCAGGGGCGCCCGGCGCTCTCCGACCTGGAGCGCGGCATCGTCGAGGAGCATAACGCCGTCCGGCAGGATCCCGCCGCCTACGCCAAGCTGCTCGAGGAATTGCTGCCCAGGTACCAAGGCACCCTCCTCGAGCGACCGGGAGACATCCCCCTGCGGACCATCGAGGGGGCGGCTCCGGTACGCGAGGCGATCGGCGTGCTGCGCCGCACGAAGCCGGTGGGGCCGCTGCGCGCCTCCCCGGGCCTGGCCGCTGCCGCGCGGGATCACGTGAGGGACCAGGGGCCCTCGGGCGGCCTGGAGCATCGGGGGCGGGACGGCAGCCGCCCAGCGGAGCGCGCGGGCCGCTACGGCGTGTGGGAAGGCAGCTTCGCGGAGAACATCTCCTTCGGCCCGCTCACCGCCCGGGAGGTCGTGGTCCAGCTGCTGGTGGACGACGGCGTGCCGGGACGCGGCCACCGCCGCAACATGCTCGATCCCGAGCTGCGCGTCGTGGGCGTCGCGTGCGGGCCGCACGCGGCATACCAGCAGATGTGCGTGATGGACTTCGCGGCGGAGTACCGCGAGGGGCGCTAGCGGGCCACGGCCGGGAGCGGCGCCTCGCGGTAGGCCCGAGCCGCATCCACCAGCGCATCGAACAGCCTCGCGGTCGGCGGATCCACGTCGACCATGCTCTCCGGGTGCCATTGCACGCCGAGCAGGAAGCGGCCGTCGGTAGACTCCACCGCCTCCACCAGCCCGTCGGGGGCCACGGCGCTCGCGAGCAGCCCGGGAGCCAGCCCGCGGATGCCCTGGTGATGCATGCTGTTGACCGGCACCCGGTCCCGCTGCAGGAGCTCCCGCAGCCGGGACCCCGGGGCGAGGTCCACGTCGTGGGCCAGATGGTCGCGGGCGAACCCCGCGGTGGGAAAGAAGTCGTGCTTCCCGTACGCCGGCGCCTGCGCGGCAAGATCCTGGTAGAGGCTGCCGCCGAGGGCCACGTTGATGATCTGGGCGCCACGGCAGAGGCCCAGGAGCGGCTTCCCGTCCTCGATGGCCCATCGGGCGAGCTGCAGCTCCACCCGATCCCGCGCGGGGTCGAGGTTGCCGCACTCGGGGATCGGCGTCTCGCCGTAGGTCGAGGGCTGCAGGTCCACACCCCCCGGGATCAGCAGTCCGTCGAGCCGATCGTAGATCGCGCGGAGGGTCGCCGGGTCCTCGTCCAGCAGCGGGACCATCCAGGGCACGGCACCGGCGGTCACCGCCACGTGGAAGTAGCGCTGGTTCATCACCCACGATTCGGGGAGGCCGAGCGAGATGCCGTCGATCGCGTGCAGCGTCTGGGTGGTGATGCCGATGGTCGGCCGCTGGTCCATGGTCCTCTTGGGGTTCGGGGTCATGCGCCGGTGCTCTGCACGGTCCGTGCCGGGCGATCCGGCTCCGGCTCTCAACGCAGGGCCCCCGGTCCAGGTTCCGACGGAGTATAGCCGGGGCGCCCGGCCGCGTCACCGCCGGGCGATCAGGCTATGCCTTCGGCGGTCTCCTCGATCAGCTGGTCCACGACGGCCCGGAAGTCGCCGGTGCGCTGGTAGGTCGCGATCTGACGGTCGGCACTCGTCCCTTCGCCGAGGATCCGCATCGCGTATTCCACCTCGCGCCGGCTCCCGAGCTCGTCCACCACGTCCGCCACGAACCACTCGATGAGCTCCCGCGCCAGGTCGCGGGCGGGGCGCTCCTGACCGCTGCCGAAGTCGATCAGCTTTCCGTCGATGCCGAAGCGCACAGCCCGCCACTTGTTCTCTTCGATCAGGGCCTCGGGGTAGACCCGGAAGGTCATGTTGTCCCGCCGGAGCTTCCACAGCTTCGCGACGATGGCCTGCAGAATGGCCGCGAGGCACACGGCCTCGTCTACCCGGGTGCAGACGTCGCACACCCGGAACTCCAGCGTCGGGTAGCTGTGGTTGGGACGGACGTCCCACCAGATCTTCGATCCGTTGGGCACGCAGCCGGTCCGGACCAGCGTGTTGAGCAGGCGCTCGTACTCGCTCCAGGAGCCCATGGTCGGCGGAATGCCGGTGCGGGGGAAGTTCCGGAACACCACGCTGCGGTACGACTTGAGTCCGGTCACCCGGCCCATCCAGAACGGCGAGCTGGTCGAGAGCGCGAGCACGTGGGGGACGAAGTAGCGGGAGACGTTCAGCGCGTCGATCAGGAACTCGCGGTCCTCGATCCCCACGTGGACGTGGGTCCCGAAGATGAGCAGGCGCTGGGCCAGGTCGGCCAGATCCTGCTTCACCCCCATGTAGCGCTCGAGCGGGGTGATCTCCTGGGTCATCCAGGACGAGAAGGGGTGAGTGCCGGCGGCCGCGATCTTGAGGCCGTTCTTCGCCGCGAGTTGCATGACGGTCCCCCGCAACCGCACCAGCTCGGTGCGCACCTCGGCGGGGGTGCGGCAGACCCGCGTGCCGATCTCGACCATGGACTGGTGGAGCTCCGGCTTCACCTCCCCGAGGACCACGTGGTCGCCTTTGAGGATCTCCGTGATGTAGGAGCGGAGCTCCCGCGTCACGGGGTCGATGATCTGGTACTCCTCTTCGACGCCCAGGGTCAGTGATGGGGGTTGCATGCCAGAATCCTCGGGGATGCGGGAACGGAGCCTACCGCTCTTCGACCAGGAACGTCGGGACCGTCGAGCCGCCGCCCGCGGTCACGTTCAGCAGCGCCGCGGTCGAGAGCCGGGTCAGGCAGCCGTCGGCGAAGTCGCCGTACGAGACGAACGGCGCCGTGTCGATCATGCGGTCCTGGATCGCCACGCTGCCGTTCACCAGGCTGGGGTACGGCTCGGACGGGATCGGGACGCGCTCCTGCACGATGGTCGGCCGCTCGACGGCCTGCCGCAGGGCGTCGGCCCACGCGGCTCCGCTCACCTCCCAGCCGAGCACGATCCCGGCGCCGCCGTAGTCGTCGTTCGGCTTGAGCACCATCTCGTCCTTCCGCTCGGCCGAGTGGGCGAGGAGATCCACCGGCCGGCCCCGGTGCTCGGTCCGGCGATCCTCCACCACCCGGGTCCAGGGCACGTGGGCCCGGATGACCTCCAGCTCCTCGGGGTCGAAGAGCGCGGCGTTCCGCTCGTCGCTCAGCACCGCGAGGCTCGCCTTCTTGTGCAGGATCTTGCTCCGGAAGGGATTCACCATGCAGACCGCGTTGTCCCGCACGGCCTGGATCACCGGATGCCGCAGCCCTTCCTGCTCCACCAGCTCGCTGATCAGGACCCGCTTGTAGATCAGGTCCACGGGCTGCCCCGCCGCGTAGAGCCTTCCCTGCCGGTAGTGCATCTCCCGCGGGTCCACGATCACGCAGGCCAGGCCCATGGCCTGGAAGTACTGCTGGAACAGGAGGAACTCGCTTCGGGTCGGCACCTCGGGCCAGTCCACGATGGCGATGCGCGGAGTCTCCCGCCGCCCGCACCACTGCTGGTAGGCGTCCAGCAAGACGTGGAGGACGCCGTGCCGAGACGGCAGCGGTCGCACCGCGTAGCGCCGGGCGAAGGCCCGCATCACCGGGAGGTCGGCGAAGGCCTCCGTGAGCGCGTCGGTAAAGGCGGCGCCGGCAGGAGTCTCGGCGTTGTATTCGGTGAGCGCCATCCCCACCGGGTCGTCCAGCACGAAGGCGTCGAGCCGCGAGGTCGGGCTCGGATCGCGAAAGCCCGGATCGTGAGTGATCAGCTCCAGCTCCCAATCCAGGAGCCGGAACTGGCGGAGGAGCTCGGGGTCGGCCAGCGCGGCGGCGTAGGCCTTGCCCAGCGCGCCCATCAGGCGCCGAACCCTGACGCGCAGCCAGCCGTACCGCTCGGGGGTCATCAGGCGCGGCCGGAGCACGGTGCACAGCGGCCGATCGCCGAACATGAGGGCGCGACCCGAGAGCTGCGAGAGCAGCCACTCGGCGGACTCCGTCGCGAGGGGGGGCGTGAGCAGGTCGTTCCAGACGTCCGCGGCC
>JBFIUJ010000111.1:0-8427 GCA_041607595.1 Gemmatimonadales bacterium
CGCCGTTCCGTTCACGGGCTTCAGTAGCCGGCCCCGCCGCCGCCCAGGCGAGGGTCGCTCACGCCCTGCCACCCGGTGGGGGTGCGGATGATGGCCTCCACGTCGCCGCTGTATCCGCGGGTCGTGACCCGATGCCCCATGCGCTCCAGCCGGGCGATGGTGGCGGCCGGAAAGCCCTGCCGCTCCGCCGTGATCTGATCCGGCAGCGCCTGATGGTGCATCCGGGGCGCGGCCACCGCCTCGGGGAGGGACATGCCGTGGTCGAGCACGTTGGAGATGACGTGGTAGACCATCGTGATGATCCGCGGGCCGCCGGGCGTGCCCACCACCATCAGGAGGCGTCCCTCCGGGTCGAGCACGATGCTCGGCGTCATGGCCGAGAGCATGCGCTTCCCCGGGGCGATGGCGTTGGCTTCGCCCTGCACCAGGCCGTAGAGGTTGGGACGGCCCGGAGCGGTGGCGAAGTCGTCCATCTCGTCGTTCAACAGGAACCCCGCTCCGGTCACGGTCACCGCGCTGCCGTAGCTGTTGTTCAGCGTGGTCGTGCAGCTGACCGCGTTCCCCTCCGCGTCCACCACCGAGTAGTGAGTCGTGGACTCGCCTCCGCCGACTCGCAGCGACGGGTCGAAGGTGGGCGTGGGGGTCGCGCGGGAGAGATCGATCGTGGCCCGCTGGGAGTCGGCGTAGGCCTTGGACAGCAGGCGCGCCAAGGGCATCTCCACGTGGTCCGGATCGCCCAGGTAGACGTTCCGGTCGGTGAAGGCCCGCCGCATCGCCTCGGCTTCGAGGTGGAGCAGCGCGGGGGAGCCGAACGGCGGCAGGGGACGATACCCCTCGAGGATGTTCAGGATCATTGCCATCGTGACGCCCCCGGAGGAGGCCGGCGGCATGGACAACACGGTGTGGTCCCGGTACCGGATCCGGACCGGCTCCCGCCACTCGGCCCGGTAGTCGGCCAGGTCCTCGTGGCTGATGAGCCCTCCGCCCCGCCGCATCTCCTCCACGATCAAGTCCGCGACCTCACCCCGGTAGAACCCGTCGTGCCCGCGCTCCTGGATCGCGGCCAGGGTGCGGCCGAGATCGTTCTGCACCAGCGTCGTGCCGGGCAGCGGCGCCCGGCCGCCTGGGAGGAATGCGGCGCGCGAGCCGGGAAAGAGATAGAGCCGCTCCCGGTTGCCGTCGATCGAGCGGCTGCGGTAGTCGTCCACCAGGAAGCCCTCCGCCGCGAGGCGGCGGGCCGGGGCGACCACGTCGGCCCAGGGGAGGCGGCCGAGCCTGCGGTGGGCCTCCGCCATCCCGGCGACCGACCCGGGGACGCCGGCCGCGAGGTGGCCGGTCACGCTGAGCTCGGTCGGGTTGCCCCGGAGGTCGAGATACATGTCGCGCGTCGCCGCCGCGGGCGCCTTCTCCCGGTAGTCCAGCGAATGGACCTCGCCGTCAGCCATCCGCATGACCATGAACCCTCCCCCCCCGAGGTTCCCGGCCTCCGGGTGCACCACCGCGAGCGCGAAGCCCACGGCGACCGCCGCGTCCACGGCGTTCCCGCCCCGCCGCAGGATGTCCCGCCCGACCTCGCTCGCGATCGGGCTGCCCGAGACCACCATGGCGGTGGGCGCCTCGAGGACGCGGGAGCGGCCGGCGAGCGGCCAGGCCGGGTCGATGCCCGCGGGGGCGGGGCGGCCGCCGCAGGCGGAGAGGGCCAGCAGCGACAGCGCGAAGGCGGCAGTGCGCACGAAGACCTCGGATGCGGAGCGTGGGCGGAGCGTGGGCGGACGTTGCCCGCAACGGGGAACACGGTCTAATTTAGCCTCGACCTCCGCACCGCACACCGCTCCCCATCCCCCGGTATGACCGACTCCTTCCTGGATCGCCGGCTCACCGAGCGCCGCAACCCACGCAGCGCGGCCATCGATACGCTCTCCGCGCTGGAGATCGTCGACCTGATCGGCATGGAGGATGCCTCCGTGTCCCGGGTCGTGGCCGGGGCACGGGAGGAGGTCGCTCGGGTGGTCGACCTCGTGGAGGCGGCCTTCCGGGCCGAGGGTCGGCTCCTCTATGTCGGGGCGGGGACCAGTGGCCGCCTCGGAGTGCTGGATGCCGCCGAGTGCCCGCCCACCTTCGGGTCGCCGCCCGAGATGGTCGTCGGAGTCATCGCGGGCGGACCTCCCGCGCTGGTGCGGCCGGCTGAGGGAGCGGAAGACGACGGGGATGCGGGGGCCGCCGCGATGGACGAGCGGCTGGTCGGCTCCCGGGACGTCGTCGTCGGGATCGCGGCGAGCGGCACCACGCCCTACGTGGGCTCGGCGCTGGGACGCGCCCGTGCCCTCGGCGCCGCGACGGTCCTGGTTACCTGCTCGGACCCGCCGGCCGAGCTGCGGCGGGCGGTGGACGTCTGCGTGTTCCTGCCCGTGGGGCCGGAGGTCTTGACCGGCTCCACCCGGATGAAGGCCGGCACCGCCACCAAGCTCGTCCTCAACACGATCACGACCGGAGCCATGATCCGGCTGGGCAAGGCGTACGGCAACCTGATGGTGGACCTCCAGGCCACGAGCGAGAAGCTGCGGGATCGGGGCGAGCGGATCCTGATGGAAACCGCCGGCGTCGAGCGGGCGGCAGCCCGCGCGGCAATCGTGTCCGCCGGAGGGAGCGTGAAGACGGCGATCGTGATGGCCCGACTGGGCGTGGACCGCGCCGATGCGGAGCGGAAGCTGGCGGCGGCGGCCGGGCGCCTGCGCGACGTGGTGGGCGATCCGCCGTCGGTGAGCGTGCCATGACCGAGCAACCGTCCCTGGGCATCGGGCTCATGTCGGGCACGTCGCTCGACGGCATGGACGCGGCCCTGGTGCGCTTCCACGGTCCGACCCATGCCGAGCTGGTCGCGTATGCCTGCCGATCCTACCGCGACGAGGAGCGGGAGGAGATCCGCCGCGGCATGGCGGTCGCGACCGCCCGCGAGCTGGCGGCCCTGCACGTCCGCCTCGGGGAATGGGCGGCGGAGGCGGTGCACCGGGTGCTCCAGGCGAGCCACACTCGCGCCTCGGACCTCGCGTTCATCGCCTTCCACGGGCAGACCCTCTGGCACGAGCCCCCGCGGGTGACGTGGCAGCTGGGGGAGCCGGCGGTGCTGGCCGAGCGCTTCGGCGTGCGGGTGGTGAGCGGGTTTCGCGCCCGCGACGTGGCGGCCGGTGGCCAGGGGGCGCCGCTGGTGCCGATGGCGGACGTCCTGCTCTTCGGGGAGGTGGACCGGCCGCGGGTGCTGCTCAACCTGGGCGGGATGGCGAACCTGACCTACGTGCCCCGCCGAGCGGCGGAGGACGGGGCGTTCGCCTTCGACACCGGACCCGGCGTGGCCGTGATCGACGCCGTGGCTCGGCTGGTGGAGCCCTCGTGGCCGCACGACCGGGACGGGCGGCTGGCGGCCAAGGGCGCCGTCGACGAGACGGCGCTCGCCTCGCTCCTGGGCGATCCCTACTTCGCGGCGCCCCCGCCCAAGAGCACGGGGCGCGAGCGGTTCGGCGATGCGTACGCCCGGGCGCTCCACGAGCGGGTGCCGGGTCCCGACGGCGTCGCCACCGCGGTCGCCCTGACGGCGCGGACGATCGCGGCGGCGGTCGAGCGGTGGGTGCCGGGGGAGCCCGAAGTCGTCGCCTCCGGGGGCGGGGTCCACCACCCGGGGCTGATGGCCGAGCTGGCAAGCGCGCTCGACCGGCGGCCCCTGCGCTTGTTCTCCGAGCTCTTCTTCGACGGCGACGCAAAGGAGGCGGTGGCCTTCGCGCTGCTGGGCTACCTGACGCTGCACGGCCAGCCCGGCAACCTGCCGGCCGCGACCGGGGCCGCGGGATCTCGGGTGCTCGGCACGGTGACGCCGGCATGAGCGCCGGCCGCCTCATCCTGCCGGCTCTCCGGTGGAAGGAGGGGAGCGGTTTCGCCCACGAGGAGGGCGCAATCGCCGAGGCGCTCCGGCTCGGGGTCGGCGGGTTCATCGTCTTCGGGGGCACGCGAAGTGCCGTCCGGGCGCTGACCGCCGACCTGCTCCGCCGGGCCGGCCGGCCGCTGCTCCTGGCGGCGGATCTCGAGCGCGGCGCCGGCCAGCAGGTGAGGGGCCTCACCGAGTTCCCCCCGCCGGCCGCGCTCGCCTGGCTCGGGAACCCGGCGGCGATCCGCTGGGCAGCGGCGGTCACGGCCCACGAGGCGCGTGGGGTGGGGCTCAACTGGATCCTGGCACCGGTGGCCGATCTCGATCTTCACCCGGACAATCCGATCGTGCAGACCCGCGCCTTCGGGGCGAGCCCGATCGACGTCGCGGAGCAGGTGCGCACCTGGGTCCTCGGATGCCAGGAAGGCGGGGCGCTGTGCTGCGCGAAGCACTACCCCGGACACGGGCGCACCAGCCGCGACTCCCACGACACGCTGCCGGCCGTCTCGGCCGACGCGGACCTGCTGCGGGAGGAGGACCGGCGACCCTTCCGTGCCGCGGTCGAGGCGGGCGTGGCCGCCGTCATGACGGCGCACGTGAGCTACGAGGCGCTCGACCCCGGCGTCCCGGCGACGTTCTCGGCGGCGATCCTGGACACGCTGCGGCGGGACCTGCGGTTCGAAGGGCTGGTGGTGACCGACGCGCTGATCATGAAGGGGGCGCAGGCGGCCGAAGGCCGGCACCCCGCCGTCGAGGCGGTGCTCGCAGGCTGTGATCTGCTGCTCTATCCCGAGCGCCCGGCCGAGGCGCTGGCCGCACTCGAGCAGGCGCTGCGAGACGGCGTGCTGCCGGCCGCCAAGGTGGACCAGGCGGTCGGCCGGGTCGAGGCCGCGCTGGCACGGGTGCCGCCTGCCCCCGCGGGGCCGTTTCCGTCCGGGCCGTTTCAGAGCGCGGAGGCGCTGGCCGACGCGCTCCTCGCGGCGGGGGAGATCCGGGGCCGGGTGGGGCGGATCGAGCCGCCGGTCGAGATCGTGATCGTGGACGACGATGTGGTGGGGGCCTGGCCGGCCTCGCCCAGCGACGTGACCGCCCGGACGCTGGACCGGCAGCGCGTGGCCCGGGCCGAGGGGGGCACCCGGATCGTGCTCGCCTTTTCCGAGCCGAGGGCGTCGAAGGGACGCGGCGGCTTCGGGCCGGCGGCGCGGGAAGAGCTCCTGCGCGCGGCCGAGGGCGCCAAGGCCGTCGTGCTGTTCGGCCACCCGCGGCTGGCCGCGGAGCTGCCGGGGGACCTGCCCGTCCTCCTGGCCTGGCACCGGCAACGACTCATGCAGGAGGCGGTGGGCCGCTGGATCGAGGCCCGGGCCTGGTGACCGGCCTCGACTGGGCCATCGTTGCGGCGTACTTAGCGGGAACCCTGGTCCTCGGACTGTGGCTGGCGCGCCGGGGGGCGCGGAGCCTCACGGAGTTCTTCGTGGGGGGACGGGCCATCCCGTGGTGGCTCGCCGCGACGTCGATGGCCGCCACCACGTTCAACGTGGACACGCCGCTCTACGTGGCCGGACGCGTGGCGCAGTTCGGGGTGGCGGGCAACTGGGAGTGGTGGAGCTTCATCCTGGCCCACGTGCTCCTCGCGGTCCTCCTGGGCAAGCTGTGGCGGCGGGCGAACGTGCTCACCGACATGGAGCTCACCGAGCTGCGCTACGGCGGCCGGCCGGCGGTGGCGCTCCGGGCCACCCGCGCCTTCCTCTTCGCGGTGCCCCTCAACTGTCTCAGCATCGGCTACGGCATGCTGGCCCTCCGCAAGGTCGCGACCGGCCTCGGCCTCCTGGAGCATCTTCCGGCCCTGCCTGGGGACGAGCGACTCTGGGCCATCATGCCGATCGTCGCGATCGTGCTCGTCTACACCGCCGCGGCGGGCCTCTGGGGCGTGGTGGCCACCGACTTCCTGCAGTACATCCTGGCCCTCGGCGGCGCCGTCACCGTCATGGCGCTCGCGCTGGGCGAGGTCGGGGGGCTCGGCGGGCTCAAGGCGTCCCTCGCGTCCGCCGGGCTGGACCACAAGCTCGACCTCCTCCCCGCTGGCCGGCCCGACGACCTCCCGCTCGCGACCTTCCTGGGCTATCTCGGCATCCAGTGGTGGGCGTTCCGCAACAGCGACGGCGGGGGGATCTTCGTGCAGCGCCTCGCGTCCACGGCGAACGAGCGCGAGGCGACGCGGGCCGCCCACGCGTTCAACATCCTGAACTATCTGGTGCGCACCTGGCCCTGGGTGATCGTGGGGCTCGCCGCGCTGGTGGTGCTGCCGGGCCTGCAGGATCCCGAGCTGGCCTATCCCATGCTCATGGTGCGCTACCTCCCCGCCGGGCTCCTCGGCCTGGTGCTGGCGAGCCTGGTCGCCGCCTTCATGTCCACCGTGTCCACCCAGGTGAACTGGGGCGCGAGCTATCTGGTGCACGACCTCTATGCCCGCTTCACCGGGGAGGCCGACGACCGCCGGCTCCTGCGCTTCGCCCGGTGGGCCAGCCTGGGGATCACCCTCCTCGCCGCCTCCCTTTCCTTCTTCATGGACAGCGTCGGCGGGGTGTTCCGCTTCGTTATCCTGATCGGCAACGGTCCGGGGCTCGTGCTCCTGCTGCGGTGGTTCTGGTGGCGGGTGAACGCCTGGGCGGAGATCGCCGCGATGACGGCCGGGTTGGCCCTCGCCCTGGCGAGCTACCTGCCGGCCTTCGCCGCGCTCACGTTCGGCGGGCGGCTCGCGCTCACGGCCTTCGGGAGCCTCGCCGTCTGGCTCCCGGTCATGCTCCTCACCCGTCCCGAGCGCCCCGAGGTGTTGGACCGCTTCTACGCGCGGGTCCGGCCCGGGGGCGCGTGGGGCCCCGTGCGCGCCCGCACCGGGCTCGCGGCGCTCGACGATCTCCGGCGCGACGGCGCGCGCTGGCTCTTCTGGGTAACCGTGATCATGGGCGGGCTCCTCGCGAGCGGCTGGCTCCTCCTCGCCTGAGCCACGAGTCACGCTGAGGGGACGGGCATTCGCGATCGTGCCACCGGACAGCCATCCGGAGGCACCCGATGTCGAGACGCCTGCTCACCCTCCTGCTCCTCCTCCCAGCGCCGATCGGTTCCCTTCAGACGCAGGAGGATCCGCCGCCTCGGGTCGAGGCGGTGGCCGCGGGGATCCTGGGCTCCGCCGCCGGGCTCCGGCTCGGGGCCCGGGCCGGCTGGGCCGTGAGCCAGGGGTCGTTCGACACCGAGTACGACGGTGCCTTCTGGGGCGCGGTGATCGGCTCGGTGCTCGGGACGGCGCTCGGGACATCGCTCGCGGAGAGCGGGACGCGTCGGGCGTCTTTCGAGCGGAAGCTGCGGGATGCGGGGGTCGGACTGGCGGTGGGGGTCGGTGGGGCGATGATGATGTACCACATGACCCGGGACGGCGAGGCGGCGCTGCTCTCCTTCTCGGTGTTCCAGGGGCTCTACGCGGGGCTCAGCAGCGGGCGGTGGTGACGGCCTACTGCACGATGTCCAACAGCTCGAGCCCGAACTTGATGGGAACGCCGTAGACGATGCGCCCGTTGCTCTCCCGCTCTCCGCCGTAGAGGACGCCGACCACCAGGCCCTCCTTGTCGAAGATCGGGCTGCCGCTGGCGCCCTGGGCGCCGTAGCTGTCGAGCTGAAGGAGGTTGGGGAGCACGCGGGAGGTGCTGCCGGTGTGGAGCGTCGCCGAGACGCCGACCCGCCGCCAGTCGCCGCCCATGTCGAGGTCGAGGCCCAGCGGGAAGCCAATGATGGCCACCGGGTCGCCGGCCGCGATCGGGGGCTCCTGCCACACCATGCCCTTGATCACGGGCACGCCGTCGCGGATCTGGGCCCGCAGCAGGGCGAGATCCTCGGTCGGGTGCACGGCCACCAGCTCGGCCCGGAAGTTCTGGTTGCTGCCGTTGAAGACGACGCCGAGCTTCACCGCGCGGGAGTTCCCCGGGCCGGTGACGACGTGCTTGTTCGTGATCAGCAGCGTGCGCGAGGCGTCCGACCGGACGGCGAAGCCGGTTCCGCTGAAGGAGCCGCCATCGGCGAACTGCACGACCACCAGGGCCACCGCATCCTGGTTGGCCCGGACGATGGCCCGCGCATCCAGGGCGGCGACCGAGGCGATGGTCTGCTGGCGGGTCAGCGCGTCCTGGAGCTGGCGGCGGAGCGCGTTCACCTCCTGGGGGGTGTTGGTGCCCAGGTTGATCAGCTCCCGAAGCCGCGCGGTCTCCCGCTGGGCCGAGTCGAGCGATTCCTGCATGGACTTCACGTTCACCGACATCGAGCCCAGCTCGCGAATCAGGCTGTCCACCTGGGCCAGGTCGGCCCGGCGCTGCTCCGCCAGGCGCTGCTCGGCGTTGCGGCGCTGCCAGAGGTAGCCGCCCGCCGCCACCAGGAGCAACACGCCCAGGGCCGCGATGAGGCGGCGGAAGCCCTTCGTCTGGCGCGCCACCTCCGCGCGGATCCGCGTGGTGGTGCCGCCCGAG
>JBFIUJ010000112.1:0-8423 GCA_041607595.1 Gemmatimonadales bacterium
AACCCCAGGATCGGCCGGATGCCCCGGGCCCGGGCGTGCTCGTAGAAGGCCCAGGCCGCGTGCATGTTGCCGTGGTCGGTCACGGCCAGGCTGTCCATGCCCAGACGCTGCACGTGGGCCACCAGGTCCGGAATCCGGTTGCCCCCGTCGAGCAGGGAGTATTCGCTGTGGGTATGGAGGTGGACGAATGCCATCGAAGCGTGCCAAGCGCCTCCCGGCATCCGGCGAGCGGTGTCCAGCGGGACACCGGCAGACAGCCGTCGAGGGGAATGGCGCAGAGAAAATCGGCCGCCTCGAGCGCGAGACGGCGGTTTCCTCGTCGAGATATCGTGTCAGGACGCTCCGGCACGCCGCCGGAAACGTGTGGATCCGAGGCCGTGGCGCCGTCCCTGGAGCGGATCGCGCGCCGGTGGCCCCGGTCACTGACGGAAGCTACCGGCCCGCTGCATCATTGTCAAAAGCCCTTGTGGCGCCTTATTTTGGCCTCAACCCCACCTTCGTGTTCCCCGGACCGGAGCCCCCGCTCGTGATGACTCGGAAGCATTGGCCCGCCCTCGGCTTGGGCCTGGCCCTCGCCGCCTGCGGCGGAGACCCCATTGCCCCGCCACCCCCGCCGCCCCCGGGCCAGGGGTGCGCCACGCCCCAGGCGGTGGCCCTGGCGGCGGGGCAGCACACCATCGTCGACCCCACCGCCAGCGCCGGCTGCGTCCGGCTCCCGGCGGCGGGCGTGGCCGGGGCCGAGTACCTCGTCGTGGCGCTCTCGACCTCCGGGACCCAGGGCGTGTCTGAGGCCTACAAGGTGGACGGCCAGACGGTGGCCACCCCCTCGGCCCCCGCGCCGCTCCCCCCGCCGGTGCCTCAGGCCTTCCGCCGGCCGACCACGGCCCAGGCCTTCCACTCGCTGATGCGGGATCGGGAGCGGCTCCTGGCCGCCGACCCGCGGACCGCGCTGTCCCGGCTCGAGCGCCCCGCCTTGACGCCGCCGCCGGTGCCGGGCAGCAAGCGCACCTTCAACGTCTGCGCCACCCTCACCTGCACCACCTTCGTGCAGGTCACGGCGACGGCCGCCTACGTGGGGACGCGCGGCGCGATCTACCTGGACGACGTGGTGCCGGCCGGCGGCTTCAACCAGGCCGACATCGACACCCTGGGCCTCCTGTTCGACGGCGGGGCGCCGGGGCAGAACATGTACGCGGTGGACACCGCCGCCTTCGGCCGGGAGCCGGACAGCGACGGCAACAGCGTCGTGGTGATGCTCCTGACCGACCAGCTCAACACCCTGAGCGGCAACTGCAGCACGAGCGGCACGATCATCCTCGGCTTCTTCAACCCCGCCGACCTCATCCCCGCCGCAGCCGGGTCGAACCGGGGCGAGGTGTTCTACGCGCTGGTGCCCAGTCCCGGGAGCCAGACCTGTGACGTGAGCAAGAACTTCGTGAAGACGGTCATCCCAGGGGTGTTCATCCACGAGTTCCAGCACATGATCAACTTCAACCAGAAGGTGCTGGTGCGGGGTGGCGCCTCCTCCGAGGAGACCTGGCTCAACGAGGGGCTCTCCCACTTCGCCGAGGAGCTGGGCGGGCGGATCATCCCGGACGGGCCGGGGCAGGGCAGTGCGCCGAACCGGTTCAGCCAGTTCGTCGGGGGGAACGTGTCCAACGCCTACGACTACCTGGAGAACCCCGAGGCCACCTTCCTGGTCGGGCCCTCCAGCTCCACCGGCACCCTGCCGGAGCGTGGGGCCGGCTGGCTCTTCACCCGCTGGCTGGCGGACCACTTCGGCGCCGATCCCAACGGCTCGGCGGTCACCCGCGGGCTCGTGATCACGCCCTCGCGGGGCGCGGGCAACGTCACGACCGTGACCGGCGAGACGTTCCCGACGCTGGTGGCCGAGTGGCAGATGGCCAACTTCCTGGACAACCTGCCCGGGTTCACGCCGAGCAGCGCCCGGCTCCAGTACACCTCGTGGAACTTCCGGACCACGTTCGCGTCGGCCAACGCCCAGGACCCCGGCAACTTCCCGCGCGTCTACCCGCTGCTTCCGGACAGCACACGCACCGGGACCTACCTGCGCACCGGCACGCTCCGCGCGGGGTCGGGCCGCCACGTGCGCGTCATCCAGAACCCCTCCGCCGGAGCGGTGGACCTCCTGGTGACCAACTCGGCCGGCGCGGCCCTCTCCCCGACGACCGTTCCGCGGGTCGGGGTGGTCCGGATCCGCTAACGGGGCGCCGGCCCTGAGCGGCCGGGCGATGCGCCTTCGAGTCCGCTCGGTCTGCGCCTGGAGCGCGGCCCTGGCCCTGCTCCCCGGCGTCGCCGCGTCGCAGGCGGCGGTCCCGCCGCGCCCCATCGTGCTCGAGCTTCCCGCCTCCGTCCGCTCGGCCGGCATGTCCGGCGTCGGCGTGGCGATCGTGGGAGACGCGGGCTCGGTGTTCCTGAACCCCTCCGGCCTCGCCACCATCAAGTCGCTCAGCGTGGAGGCCGCCTATTCGCGGCTGCCGGACCGCTCGATCTACACGATGGGCGCCGCCGCGGTCCGGATCGGGCAGCTCAACGTCGGGGGCGGCTACCAGTACCTCCTGTTCAGCGACTCCTCTGCGGTCCAGGACAACCTGGAGGTGGTCGGCACCCTGGTCTACCGCTTCGGGCTGATCGCCCTCGGGACCACCGGCAAGTACGTATCGGTGGAGGACACGACCGGGCTCGTCACCCGGACGCTCTCGGCCGATGCCGGAATCACCCTGGCCGTGTTCGACATCATGGCCTTCGCGCTGAGCCTGCAGAACCTGGCGCGGGACGCGATCGACGGGCCGACTCTCGACCTCCCCACGACGACCCGGCTCGGCTTCGCCCTCAACTTCGTGGACCCGCAGGAGACCGCGCGGCTCCTGGGCACGGTGGAGCAGGTCTGGACCTCCGGGCGGCCCGCCCGCACGCTGGTCGGCGGGGAGGTGGGAGCGGTGTTCTACGGGCTCGGGATCGTCGCCCGCATCGGCTACGGCCCTCAGCCGCCCGGCAGCGGGCAGTCCCGGATGAGCTACGGCGGTGGTGTCGTGCTGGGCCGCTTCCGGGCCGACTACGCCTACCAGCGCGGCAACGCCTTCGGGCGGGACGTGCACCGGGTGGGGCTCCGGTGGACCCCCTGAGCGGGGCCGCATGAGCCGCCGCCGAAGGATCGCCATGATCTTCGTCGCCTTCGTCGCCACCCTGTTCGTCGGGTTCGGCACCGCGTATCTCGCCAGCGAGGACGTCCGCTACCTCACCCGGGCCGGTCTCGAGGAGACCAAGATCCTCCAGGGGCGGGAGCCGCTCGAGCGCCTGATCGGGGACTCGGCGCTCGCCCCGGAGACCCGCGCCTCCCTCGCGCTCGTCCTCGAAGCCAGGGAATACGCCGCCGGCCTCGGCTTCGCCGCGAAGAAGACCTACACCACCTACAGCGACGTCGGGCGGGACACCCTCCTGCTCGTGCTCTCCGCATCTCCCACCGACTGCCTCTGCCCCCACACCTGGAAATACCCGATCGTCGGGCGCATCCCGTACAAGGGGTTCTTCGATCCCGAGATGGCGCGCAAGGAGGCGGCGAAGCTCGATGCCCGCGGGTACGACACCTACCTGCGCCCGGCCTCCGCCTTCTCCACGCTGGGGTGGTTCGACGACCCGCTCCTCTCCACGGCCCTCGTCCCGGACTCGGTCGAGCTGGCGGCCCTCGTCTTCCACGAGATCGCGCACAACACGCTCTACATCAAGCACGCGACCACGTTCAACGAGAGCTTCGCCCAGATGGCGGGGTACCGCGCCGCGGAGGAGCTCTTCCGGTCGCGGGGGGACACGGCGCTCGCCCGCCGGGCGGCGGACCGCTGGCATGACGAGATCGTGCTGGGGCGCTTCTACGAGGCGTTGGCGACGCGGCTGGATACGGTCTACGCGTCTCGGGGGGATAGCGCCGCCGTGGCCGCGGGACGGTCGGAGGTGGCCCGGTGGGCCCGGGACACGCTGGAGGGACCGATCGCCGCCGAGCTGCGGACGATCCGCGTGGGGCGCCTGAGCGACCGGCCGATCAACAACGCCCGGATCATCTCGGCGCGGATCTACCGCACCCAGCTCCCGTTGTTCGAGGCCTGGTACCAGCGCTCGGGTGGCGTGGCGCGTGCGGTGGCGGAGCTCCGGACTCGACTGGAGGGGGCGGAGGGGGACGCCGCCTTCGAGACGCTCGCCCGGGCGGTGGCGGAGCCCTAGGTCTCAGGCGTCGAGTCGCCGCCGGTACAGGGCCGCGTCTTCCTCCGAGAAGCACACGAACCGCACCAGCGTCACCGACGAATCGCCCGATGCCTCCCGCACGGCGGCCACCGCGATCCCCGCCGCGGCCTCCTTCGGATAGCCGTACGCGCCGGTGCTGATGCTGGGGAACGCGATGGACGTCACCCCGTGCTGCTCCGCGAGGGCGAGTGCGCTCCGGTAGCAGCGGCGCAGCAGGTCGGCCTCCCCCGCCGCGCCCCCCCGCCAGACGGGCCCCACCGTGTGGATCACGAACCGGGCAGCGAGGCCGTGACCCTTCGTGATCCGCGCCTCGCCCGTCGGGCAGCCTCCGATCGCGCGGCATTCCTCCAACAGCCCGGGTCCGGCGGCCCGATGGATGGCGCCGTCCACGCCGCCCCCGCCCAGGAGCGAGCTGTTGGCGGCGTTGACGATGGCGTCGGTGGTCTGGCGGGTGATGTCGCCCAGCACGACCTCGAGGATCACCAGCCCAGGCCGTTCCCGAGGCGGCGGCCTTCGAGGCGGCAGTTGGGGTGCAGCGCGGTGGCGGTGGCGGCCGCGAGATCGAGGCGCGCCGGGCCGGCGTCCGCCAGGCGGCCCGCCACGTCGGCCGGCGGTGCTTCGCCGGACTGCTCCAGCAGGAAGCAGAGTCCGGCGCCCCGCTCGGCGAGCGCGGACCCGGCGGCGTGCCACCGCTCCGTGTCGTCGGCCCGTCGGCTCACGACCAGCGGGATCCGGGCCTCCTCCGACCGCTCGATCAGGGGCAGTCCCAGCGACGTCGAGAGCCCCTGCCAGCCGGCCCAGGCGTCCAGCGCCATGATCCCGTCGAAGCGCCACCCTTGCTCCCGCACCAGCTGGGCGAGCCCCTCGACGATCGCCTCGTCGCTCGCCATGGGGCTCCCGTCCGGCGTCGTGAGGACGACCGCGCCCACCTCGGCGAACCACGCCTGGGCCCGGTCCAGCTCGCCCGGCCGCCGGCCTGGGAAGGCGGCGTATCGCCGGGTGATCGCGATCTGTCGCTCGGCCTCGGCCCGCTGCTCGTCGTACTCCGCCGACTCGGCGGCACCGGTGAAGGCGACCTCCGCCGCGAGGAAGCGACCGGCCTGGCGCAGGATCTTGCCCCGCAGGTGGAGCGTGCCGCTGTGCGGCTCGAGCGCGAACGAGCGATCGAGGGCCATGAGCGCGCGGCTGTACTCGCCCAGGCGGTAGGCCGCGTACCCGGCCTCGTGCCAGACCATCCCGAAGTGCGGATCGAGGGCGGCGGCCGCCTCGAGCGCCGCCAGCCCCTCGCGAAAGCGTCCCAGCTCCACTAGTGCCGCGCCCTTGAGGGCGAGCGGCAGCGACTCGTCGCCGAACTGGCTAGCCGCCTCGCCCGCCAGGGCGAGCGCCTCCTCGAAGCGGCCCTGGCTCCGCAACACCTGGAAGTACTCGCCCCAGGCGAGCCGGAGGTCGGGCCGCCGGGCCAGGACCTCCAGGTAGGCGTCTTCGGCCTCGTCCGCCTTCCCGTCGCGCAGCAGATGCCGCGGCCGGGCGAGCGCGCGCTCCGAGGGCTCGTTGGCGAACACCTGGAACTGGGCGGTCGTGAACATGCCGCCAATGTACCCCTCGTGTCGGACCCCGCCAGGGGCGCGGCGACGGGACGCGATCGCGGCGCGGCTCGCGCGCCGCCGGATTCGGTGTAGCTTTCGAGAGTTTGACCATTCCCACTCCCGCCGATCCCGAAGGCCCGCGCATGGACAGCCGCTTCGTCACCCGCGAACAGGACCGCTTGATCAGGGAGCTCTCCGAGTTCCTCGCGATCCCGAGCGTCAGCACGCTCCCCGCGCATGCCGACGATTGCCGGCGCGCCGCCGGCTGGGTGATGGACGAGCTGCGGCGGCTGGGGTGCCCCGTGGTGGAGCTGCTCGAGGGCGACGGGCACCCGGTCGTCTGGGCCGAGGGACCGCAGGTCCCCGGACGCCCCACCCTCCTGATCTATGGTCACTACGACGTCCAGCCCCCAGACCCGATCGAGGAATGGGTCTCCCCCCCCTTCACCCCGACGGTGCGGGACGGGAAGCTCTACGCCCGCGGCGCGGCGGACGACAAGGGGCAGGTCTACTGCCTGCTCAAGGCCTTCGAGGCGGTGCGCGACGCGGACGGGCGGCCGCCCCTCAATCTCCGCTTCATGATCGAAGGCGAGGAAGAGTGCGGCGGCCACGTGATCGAGGACCTGCTGGCCCGGGAGCCGGAGCGCACCGCGGCGGACGCCGTGCTGGTGTGCGACATGAACTACTTCGCCCCCGGCCTTCCGGCGGTCTACACCGCGCTCCGCGGCATGTGCTACGCGGAGATCCACCTGCGGACCCTCCAGCGGGACCTCCACTCGGGCTCCTACGGCGGGGTGGCGCCGAACGCCATCGAGACGCTGGCCCGACTGCTGTCGGACCTCAAGGACGCCTCCGGCCGGATCAAGGTGCCGAAGCTGTACCGTGCGGTGATCCCGCCGACCAAGGCCGAGCTCAAGGGCTGGAAGAAGCTCCCGTTCGACAAGCGGGCCTTCCTCGAGCAGGAGGTCACGGCCAAGGCCCTGACCGGGCTGAAGGACGTCACCGTGCTGGAGCGGATCTGGGCCCTGCCGACCTTCGAGATCCACGGCATCGTCGGAGGCTTCGTCGGGGACGGGGCCAAGACCGTCATCCCGGCCAAGGCCGCGGCCAAGGTGAGCCTCCGCCTGGTGCCCGGCCAGACCAGGGACCAGGTGCAGGAGTGGCTGGATCGGGCGGTCCGCAAGCTGGCTCCGAAATGGGCCGACGTGGAGGTGCGCCCGGTCCACGGAGCGGACCCGGTCCAGGTCGACGTCTCGCACCCGGCGTTCGACGTGCTGGACCAGGCGTTTCGGGAGGTCGTCGGCCACGAGACGGTGGCCGTCCGCTCCGGCGGGTCCATCCCGGTGGTGGCCAAGCTCGGCGTCGGCGGGGCCCCGGTGCTGCTCACGGGGATCGGCCTGCCGGACGACGGGCTGCATTCCCCGAACGAGAAGCTGACCCTGACCCAGCTGTGGGACGGCATCCGGGTCTTCGGGAGGTTCTTCGAGCTGTTCGCCGAGCGGACCTGAGCCCGGGCTCCCACACGCATGCGACCCTCCGGACGGCGGTCCGGAGGGTCGCATCGTGCTTTCGCCGGGGTGCCCCCTAGGTCTCGACCTCCTGGGGCGGATGCTCGCGGCGGTTCGGGCCGGAATAGCGCGCCTCGGTGCGCGCCTGCAGCTCGTCCACGCCGATCAGGGCTCGGACCGAGGCGATGATGCCGGCCACGACGTCGTCGGCCCAGTAGGGATCAGGGCGATCGGCCGGAGGCAGCGCGCTGGTGCGCTCCTCGAGGAACTGGATCGCCGTGGTGATCCACTCCGCCTGAGCCGTGGGGACGGTGGCCCAGGAGCTGGTCGAGCGGAGCTCGAGGTCCGCCAGCGCGCCCAGCTCGGATTCTACGCCCTTCATGACCGGGGCGGACCGCAGGCGCTCGGCCACCAGCTCCAGCACCTGTCGCCGCTCGGACTCCTGGGGCTCGGGCAGCGGCGTCAGGTAATGGCGCTGGTCCGCGACCATTTCGGCCAGGCGAATGCACACCGCGCGGATCGGCGGGGTGAGAGCGGGCGGGACTTCCCGCGCCCAACTCTCGGCCGCCCGCAAGATTTCCGCGACCCGCTCTTCCGCCTGGGCGGCGGGGGCTCGATTCTGGGACACGTGCGCCATAAAGGGAGGATGGCCTGATTCCCGCCCGAGTGCAAGCCTGCGTCGGGGCGGCCCCTCGGGAGGCTCCAGGCGGCGCCCGGCTCAGCCCACGAGCGCGGTCACCCGCCGTACCGCGTCGTCGTCCCGGAGCGGCGCCCGCCCGAGGGTCCGCCCGAGCGCGGCGACGACCGCGCCGGCGGTCTCGGCCTCCAGGTCGCCGTCCGTCCGGCCCAGCTCCCGGGCCACGCTCGTCATCGCCACCCCGGAAATGCCGCACGGGACGATCAGGTCGAAGAAGGACAGGTCGGTGGTGACGTTGAGCGCGAAGCCGTGGAAGGTGATCCACCGCTTCACGTGCACCCCGATGCTCGCAATCTTCCGGATCCCTCCGCCGGTCCAGACCCCCGTCAGGCCGGTCCGTCGCTCCGCCGCGATGCCCAGCGCGCCCAGGGCATC
>JBFIUJ010000113.1:0-8413 GCA_041607595.1 Gemmatimonadales bacterium
CGCATCCGCTGACCGAACGAAACCCGCGTGCCGGACGCGGCGTAGAACCGCACAGCCCCTCCGGCCGCTCCCCGAACACTTCACCGAGGCTCCCATGCGACTCCGCTGGTCCCTGGCCCTGATCTTCCTCGCCGCCCCACCACCACTGCCGGCGCAGGCGCAGGCACCGCCCCCGGCGCTCCGCGTTCCCTTCGTGATGGACACCCTGGCCAACGGGCTGCGCCTGATCGTGCACGAGGACCATTCCGTGCCCATCGTGGCGACCAACGTGTGGTACCACGTGGGCTCGGGCGACGAGAAGCCCGGCCGCACGGGGTTCGCGCACCTCTTCGAACATCTGATGTTCATGGGCTCGGAGAACGCCCCCTACCCGGCCTTCGATCGCCTTCTCGAGGGAGCAGGCGCCAACAACAACGGGACGACTTCCAACGATCGCACCAACTACTTCGAGGAAGGCCCGTCCAACACGCTCCCCCTCATGCTCTGGCTCGAAGCCGACCGGATGGGCTGGTTCCTCCCCACCATGGATGGGCCGAAGGTGGACCTGCAGCGGGACGTGGTGAAGAACGAGCGCCGCCAGCGGGTGGACAATCAGCCCTACGGCCGCGCCTGGGAGACCCTGGCCGCGATGGTCTATCCGGCGGGACACCCCTACTCCTGGCCGGTGATCGGCTCGATGACCGACCTGTCCGCCGCGACGCTCGAGGACACCCGCGAGTTCTTCCGGCGCTACTACGCCCCCAACAACGCGACGATCGTGGTGGCCGGCGCGGTCCGCGCGCCGGAGGTGCTGGCCCTCGCCCGGACCTACTTCGGCGAGATCCCCCGGGGCCCCGCGATCGAGCGACCCTCCCCCGCCGCGTTCGCCCTACCCCGCGACACGGTCGCGATCCTGGAGGACCGCGTCCAGCTGCCTCGGCTCTATCTGAATTGGCATTCGGTCCGGAGCTACGGGGCAGACGACGCGGCCCTGGACGTGCTGGGATACCTCCTGACCGGCGCGAAGAACGGGCGGCTCACCCAGCCCCTGGTATACACCCGCGAGCTGGCGACGGCGGTGAGTGCGTTCCAAGACGGCAAGCGCCTCGACGGCGACTTCGCGATCGTCGCGACCGCCCGGCCCGGCCACGGCCTGGCGGAGCTGCGGGAGGTGATCGATGCCGAGGTCCGACGGCTCGCCGAGGAGGGCCCCACCGCCCGCGAGCTGGAGCAGGCCAAGAACTCGATCGAGGCATCGTTCCTCAACCGGCTCGAGCGGGTCGGCGCCAAGGCGGATCAGCTCAATAGCTACCACTACTTCACCGGCGAGCCCGACTTCTTCGCCCGGGACCTGGCCCGCTATCGGGCCGTCTCGGCGGAAGACGTCCGCCGCGTCGCCCGGTCCTATCTGCTCGCGCCCCGCGCGGTCCTGAGCGTGGTCCCGGAGGGCCGCGCCGACCTCGCGGTGCCGCCCAAGGAGGTGACGCCGTGACCCCCGTCATCCGCTCCGCGTCGATCACGGCCGTCGCCTTGGCCCTCGCGGCCGCGCTCCCCGGCCTCCTCCCCGCGCAGGCCGTCGATCGCTCCCAGCCACCCGCGCTGGATCCTCCCCCCACGCTTCGCCTCCCCGCGGTGCAGAGCGCCGATCTCCCGAACGGCCTCCGACTCCGGGTGGTGGAGACCCGCGAGGTGCCGGTCGTCCAGTTCCTCCTGGCCGTCGACGGTGGAGGGCGCGAGGACGGCAGCCGGCCCGGGCTCGCCTCCTTCACGGCCAACATGCTCGACGAGGGCGCCGACACCCTCGACGCCTTCGGCATCGCCGCGCTGGCCGAGTACCTCGGCGCCTCGCTCGGCACCGGGGCCGACTGGGACCTGATCCAGGTGTCGCTGAAGGTCCCCACGCGCACCATGGGGCCGGCCCTCGACCTGATGGCCGCCGTCGCGCTCAAGCCCAGGCTCCTGGCGGCCGAAGTCCAGCGTCAGCGCGACCTGCGGCTCGCCTCGATCCTGCAGCAGCGGGATCAGCCGGAGACCATCGCCAACCTGGCCTTCTCCGCCATCGTCTTCCCGGCCGCCCACCCCTACCACTCGAGCCTCGGAGGAGACTCCGCCTCCACCGCCGCCCTCGATTCCGCCACGGTCCGGGGCTTCTACGATCGGGTCTTCTGCCCGGACCGGGCGCAGATGGTGGTCGTGGGAGACATCGGCTTGGCGGAGGCCAAGGCGGCCGTCGCCAAGCGGTTCGGCGCCTGGAAGGCCTGTCGGCCGGCCGCCGCCCGGCGCGGCCGGGTGAGCGGGGAGGTCACCCCGGCGGTCCCGCCCGCCTTCGGGCAGTCGGCCGTCTACTTGATCGACAAGCCGGGCGCCGCCCAGTCCGTCATCCGGATCGGGCACCCGGGGGTCCCTAGGAGCACCAAAGACTACTACGCCATCCAGGTGATGAACACGATCCTGGGGGGCTCCTTCTCCTCCCGCCTGAATTCGAACCTCCGCGAGACCAAGGGCTACACCTACGGCGCCGGCTCCGGATTCTCGTTTCGCCCGCTCCCGGGCCCCTTCACCGCCCTGGCCTCGGTCCGGACCGACGCGACCGACAGCTCGCTGGTGGAGTTCTTCAAGGAGCTGCGGGCGATCCGCGAGGCGCCGGTGGAAGCCGACGAGCTGGAGCGGGCGAAGGCCTACCTGGCCCTCGGCCTCGCGGGCGACCTCGAGACCACGAGCCAGATCGCGCGGGAGATCCTGGACCTGGGCCGCTTCGGGCTCGGCCTTTCCTTCTACGACGACTACGTCCAGCGGGTGATGGCCGTGACCGCCCAGGACGTGCAGCGGGTCGCCCAGGAGTACGTCCGTCCGGACCGGGCCTCCGTCGTGGTCGTGGGCGACCTGACCCGCGTGCGCGCCGGGGTCGAGGCCCTGGGCATAGGCCCGTCGAGCCTGCGGGACATCCACGGGCGGGGGGTGCCGTGAGGGCGCCCGGCGAGGGCGCCCGATGGCGCTGATCGGGACGGAGCGGAAGTACCCCGGACGCGTCATCAGCCTGGACCTGGACACCGTCCGCTTCCCGGACGGCACCACCGGGACCCTGGAGATGGTCCGTCACCCGGGCGCGGCGGCGGTGCTGCCCTTCTTGGATCCACCGAAGAGCGCCGACCCGAGGGTGCTGCTGATCCGGCAGTTTCGCCACGCCGCCGACGGCTACATCTGGGAGATCCCGGCCGGGCGCCTCGATCCAGGCGAGGCGCCAGAGGCCTGCGCCCGGCGAGAGCTGGTCGAGGAGACCGGCTACCGGGCGGGCGTGCTCCGCCCCCTCCTGAGCCTGCTGACCACTCCGGGCTTCACCGACGAGCGGATCCACCTCTTCCAGGCCGCGGACCTCGTTCCCGGCGAGGCTCGCCACGAGGCCGACGAGTTTCTCGAAACGCACCCCCTCCGATGGTCGGAAGTCCTGCGGATGGCCCGCGACGGCGAGATCCGGGACTCAAAGACCCTCTCCACCATCCTGGTTGTCCAATGTTTTAGCTAGTATACTTGCACAAATAGCCTGCTAGTTGTATACTTGTGTCGTCTGATGGTTCTAAACCTTGGACGACACTCTTCTTTTGTCCATGGTTGGCTCCTCCGGACTTCGTAAGTGGCTGAAGGACATGCGCTTCGAGAACTTCACCGGATGCGAGGGCAGTCATGCAAGCCGTAACCGCCGATCCCCGCCTGGCCCGAGAGGTCTCCCTCCCACATGCCCCAACCGCAGGCGCCGGCGACGACGCGATCGACCAGGATGCCGTCTTGGTCGCCGCCCACCTGGCCGGGGATCCGCTCGCGTTCACCGAGCTGGTCCGGCGTTACCAGGGAAGGCTCCTCGCCCACGTGGCCCGGATGATCGGCGACCGCGACCGGGGCGAGGACCTGGTTCAGGAGGCCTTCGTGCGGATCCACCGGCACCTCGGCCGGTTCGATCCCCGGCGCCGCTTCTCCACCTGGGCCTACGCGATCGCCGGCAACCTCGCCAAGAACGAGCTGCGCGACCGTCGCCGGAGCCCGCTGGTCCTGCACCAGACGCTGACCGAGGGCCGGCAGGACGGAGACCGGCCTCTCGAGTTCCCCGACTCCTCGACCCAGCCGGATCGGCTCTACCGCCAGCGGCGGCTGCGGGCCCTGGTGGAGGAAACGGTGGAGCAGCTCGGACCGGCCCACCGCGAGGTCTTCCTGCTCCGCGAGCTGGAGGGACGCTCCTACGAGGACATCGCCGAGATCACCGGCTGCTCCTTGGGCACGGTCAAGAGCCGGCTGAGCCGGGCGCGCACCCGCTTCGCCGACCTGATCCGGCCGCACCTCGACTGAGCCGGGTCGGGAACTCCCTCGCCCGGTGTGGGTACCTCAATGTGGGACTACCACATGGGGGGCTCGCGCATGCAGTGTGACCAATTCGGCAGGAGCTTCCCGGACGGCCTCGCCGGTCCCGGGGGGAACCGGCTCATCGCCCACCTCGACGCCTGCCCCACCTGCCGTTCCCGGTGGCGGGCCCTCCGGCTGGGACTCCGGATCCTCCGGGAAGACTCCATCCGGCCGAGTCCCGGATTCGAGCAGGCCCTGATGGCCCGCCTGGCCCGAGAGGCTCGCCCCCCGTCCTGATCTCCCTCGCCCCCCCGGACGGCCCGCATCGGCTTTGAGGAGTAGTGCCAGCGGGCTACAATTCCGGGCATGGGTGCGCAGTCCATCGATGTCTTCTTCCGCCAGCTCAAGTCCGGCGCTCCGGCCCCCGCGTACTATGTGCGCGGGAGCGAGGACGTGCTGAAGGAGGAGGTCGTGCGCGCGCTCGACGAGCGCCTGCTCGACCCCTCCCTCCGGGACTTCAACTTCGACCAGCGCTCCGCGGCGCAGATGGACCCGGACGAGGCGGTGACCATCTGCCAAACCCTGCCGATGATGGCCTCCCACCGGCTGGTCGTCCTGCGGGACGTGGAGGCCTGGAAGCGCAAGACCCGGGCGCGGGCCGGCCTCCTGTCCTACCTCGATCGGCCCTCGCCCGAGACGGTGGTCGTGCTGGTGCAGGGCGCGTCCGAGGAGAAGGACGACGCCGAGCTGGCGCGTCGCGCGACCGTGGTCGTGTGCGATCCGCTCTCCCCGGACCGCGCGCTCCGCTGGGTGCGGCGCGAGGCGGAGCGGCTCGAGACCGAGCTGGCCCCGGAGGCGGCCGAGCACCTGCTCACGGTCGTCGGCAACGACTTGGGCGCGCTGCGGGGCGAGCTGGCGAAGCTGGCCGGCATCGGCGGTGTCGTCAGTGTCGAGCTCATCGGGGAGCTGGTGGGGGTCCGTCGGGGGGAGACGGTGTACGACTGGCGGGACGCCGTGCTGGAGGGCCGCCCCGAGCGCGCGCTGGCCCTCCTCCCCGCGGTGCTGGCCCAGTCGGGCGTGACCGGGGTGCGGCTGGTCTCGACCCTGGGCACCACGCTGGTCGGCGTCGGGGTGGCGCGGGCCCACGCCGACGGCGGCGCCAGCGGGCGCCGGCTCGAGAGCCTCGTCTTCACGAGCCTGCGCAACGCCCGTCCCTTCGGCCTCCAGGACTGGAGGGGTGAGTCGGTCCGCTGGAGCCGCTGGGCCAAGTCTTGGCCGCACGACCGGCTCCAACTGGCGTTCCGGCTCTGTCTCGAGGCGGACCAGGCGCTCAAGTCCACCCGCCTCTCCGACGAGCGCGGCGTGCTCACCGATCTCCTCCTCCACCTGACTCCTCCGCGAAGGGAGGCGGCGTGATCCGCGTCGCTCGCATCGTCCCGCTCGCTCTCGGCCTGGCCCTGCTCCCCGCCACGCTTGCCGCCCAGCGGGATGCCCGGCTGGTGCAGGCCGTCCGCCTCGCGCAGGAGGGCATGGGCGACTCCGCCCGCGCGGTGACGGCGAGCCTGCTCGCGGCGACCCAGCCGACCGACAGCCTCTATCCCGAGATCCTCTACACCATGGGGTCCATCGCGAGCACCGCGCAGGAGATGCAGCGTCACTTCCAGCGGATCGCAGTCGAGCACACCTGGTCGGAATGGGTGGACGACGCGATCCTCCGGCTGGCCCAGATGAACTACGCGGCCAGCAACCCCGCCGGCGCGGTGCGCGACGTGGAGAAGCTCCGGACGTCGTACCCCTCGAGCCCGCTCCTGCCCCAGGCCGCGCTGTGGGCCGGGCGCGCCTATTTCGACCTGGGCGATCCCGTCTCGGCCTGCCGCTGGCTGGCCGACGGCGTCGCGGGCGCGGGCGAGGACATCGAGCTGCGCAACCGGCTCGAGTTCTACCGGGCGCGGTGCGCCGCCGTGGCCATCCAGCCGGCCGAGAGCCTCCGGCCGGACACCACGATCGTGCGCCGTCCCACCCCGGCTCCCACGCCGCCAGCCCAGTCTCCGCGGGTGACCGCAGGCCGTGTCGCGTATCGGGTGCAGGTCGCCGCGGTCGCCACCCAGCAGGCGGCGGACCAGGTCGCCGCGCGGGTGCGGGCCCTGGGCTATCCCGCTGTGGTGGTCCGCGAAGGCGGCTACCTGAAGGTACGGGCCGGCGAGTACCTCGAGCGCGCCACGGCGCAGGCCGACGTCGCCAAGCTCGCCGCCGCGCTCGACGCCCGCCCATTCGTCGTCGCCGAGCCGTGACCGGGCGCGTGGCCGACTCCAAGCGCGCCGCCGACAAGCGGTCCGGCTCCACCCCGCTGCTCCAGCAATACCGCGAGATCAAGGCCCGGCACCGCGACGCCATCCTCTTCTTCCGGATGGGCGACTTCTACGAGATGTTCTTCGAAGACGCGGAGCTGGCGTCGCGCGTCCTCCGGATCACCCTCACCTCCCGTGGCGACGGCGTGCCCCTGGCCGGCGTTCCGGTGAAGAGCGCCGCGGACTACCTGCGGCAGCTGGTGGCGAAGGGGCACCGGGTGGCCGTGTGCGAGCAGGTGGAGGACCCCAAGCTGGCGAAGGGCATCGTCCGACGCGAAGTCGTCGAGACGGTGACCCCGGGTGCGCTCCTGGCGGAGGATTGGCTCCCGGGCGAGCGAAACAACTTCCTGGTCGCGCTGTCCGCCACCGGGCTCGCCGCCGTGGATCTCAGCACCGGCGAGTTCCTGCTGGAGTCGCTGGCGGGCGACCCTCACGAGGCGCTCTCCCGGCTCCGGCCGGCCGAGCTGGTCCTGCCGGCCGACGACCAGGGCACGGCGACGCCGGAGGGCATCCTCCTCACCCGCCGCGAGCGCTGGGAGTTCGATCCGGACCTCGCCCGGGACGAGATCGCGCGCCGCTTCGGCCTCGCCTCGCTCGACGGCCTCGGCATCTCCGAGGCGGACGCCCCCGCCCTCGGCGCGGCCGGCGCACTGCTGCGATACCTGGGGGAGCTCCAGCCCGCTGGGCTGCCCCACCTGGCGCGGCCCTCGGTGCGGCGAGGCGAGGCGCACCTGTGGCTCGACGACATGACCCGGCGCAACCTCGAGCTGGTGGAGCCGCTCCGAGCGGGCGCCAAGGGCGTCACCCTGCTGGAGACCATCGATCACACCGTCACGCCGATGGGCGCGCGCCTCCTCCGCGCCTGGCTCCTCTCGCCCCTGCGGGACCCGGGCGCGATCCGGGAACGGCTCGACGCCGTGGCGGTGACGCTGGCCGACGGCCGGGGACGCGGGCGCCTGCGCGAAGCGCTCGACGGGGTGCGGGATCTCGAGCGCCTGGCCGGACGGGCCGCGGCGGGTCGGGCCACACCTCGCGAGATGGGCGCCCTTCGGGACTCCCTCGTCCGACTGCCCGACGTGCTCGAGGCCCTGTCCAGCCTCGAGGGTCGGGACCAGAGCGCGGCCCTCACGCGCGTGGCGGCCGAGTTCGACCTCCTCACCGACCTGGGCGACGAGCTGGGCCGGGCCCTGGTGGAGCGCCCCCCGGCGGCCCAGGGGGACGGCGGGATCATCCGGCCGGGGTTCGACGCCGAGCTGGACGAGCTGCGGGATCTGCGGGACGGAGGGAAGCAGTACATCGCGACGCTGCAGGAGCGGGAGCGGCAGCGCACCGGCATCCCGTCGCTCAAGGTGGGGTTCAACAAGGTCTTCGGGTACTATCTCGAGGTCACCCACACCCATGCCGCGCGGGTGCCCGACGACTACGAGCGGCGCCAGACGCTGACGAGCGCCGAGCGCTACGTGACGCCCGAGCTGAAGGCGTACGAGGAGAAGGTCCTCGGCGCGGAGGAGCGGATCGGCATCCGCGAGGCGGCGCTGTTCACGGCCCTCCGGGATCGGGCCGGCGCCGCCACCGAGCGGATCCAGCGCACCGCCCGGTGCCTCGCGGGACTCGACGTCTTCGCGGGCCTGGCGGAATGCGCCGAGCGCAACCGGTATGTGCGCCCCGACGTGAGCGACGACTTCCTGCTGGAGCTCCGGGCCAGCCGCCATCCGGTGATCGAGCGGATGATGCCCCGCGAGTCCTTCATGCCC
>JBFIUJ010000114.1:0-8396 GCA_041607595.1 Gemmatimonadales bacterium
ACGGAGCCGCTCCGGCCCGGTGGCCCGCCGGGGCTGGAGGCCGGGGGGCAGGTACTGCTGAGCCAGGTCCGCCCAGTAGATGGCCTGCTGGAGCCGGTCGAGGCTCACCGGCCCAAACAGCGCTCCGCCGATCTCCGGGGCGGCCAGGGTCGGCAGCCTCAGCAGGCTGCGGGCGTAGGCGAAGTCCTCCTGCCGACCGGCGTCCACCGCCGCCACCCCCTCGGACAGCGCGGCGAGGCCGGCGCCGAGGCTTCGTTCGAGACCCGCGAGGTCGTTCCCGATCCGGTCGAGGTCGCGGAGGAGCCTCCGCACGTCGGATACGGCCCGGCGCGTGCCGTCCAGGCCGAGGGAGGCCGGGGTCGCCCCGGCGAGCCGAGCCGCGACCGCCTTCGCCGAGTCGAGCGGGGCGTCCGGAGCGAGTGCCTGCCAGGAGGCCTCGAAGGCGGCCCGGAGCGAGTCGGTGCGCTCGGCGAGGCGGCCCGCGGCACGCACGGTGGCCAGGCGCTCCGGATCCAACGCGATGGCTCGCACCGAGTCGATCGGCGCAAGGACCTGCCGAGGGGCGGGCAGCCCGGCCCGCCACTCCCGCACCGCCCGCAGGGCCGACGGGGCCAGCCCCCCACCCGCCACGGTCCGGGCCGCCTCCGCGCGCGTCGTGCCGAAGCGGACCCCGTCGATGGTCAACCTCCGGACCACCAGCTTCTTCTCCAGGAGCGGCAGCGGGTCCAGCTCGAGCAGGATGCCGCGCGCCTCGACCAGGTTCCGCATGGGGTCGAAGGGGTCGGCCACGGCGAGTCCCGTCAGATGCACCGACCCTTCCGTTTCGCGGATCCGGAGCGCTTCGATGTCCACCTGGGTCCCGAGGAGCTCGGTGGCCCCCTCCTCCGCGGTGGACTCGACGATCGGATCGGCGAAGAGGACCCACCCCAGCGCGAGAAGGCCAAGGAGGAGCCCCAGCGGGACGATGGCGCGCCAACGGAAGAGACGGCCCGCCATCACCCTACTCCGGCCGGAAGAGGCGATAGACGTTGTAGGCCCGCGAGGCGGTCACGGCGCGGTAGAGGCGGGACCGCCGGACGCGCTCCCCCAGCGTGGCGCGGTAGCGAATCACCCCGCGCCGCGCGGCCAGGAAGATCGGCCCCGCCAGCACGAGCCAGCCCACCACGCTCCCCAGGACGACCGTGTTGTTGAAGTTGGTGTAGGGCACCACGGGGAGGTTGTACCACGAGGTCCAGAGCGGCGTGAGGGCCGGCACGTCGAGCAGGAGCCATCGCCCGACACGATCGAACAGCGGATCGAGCGCGAACCCCAGCGGGACCGCCAGCACCCAGCCCAGCATCCCCCCCGGGATGGAGACGGTCGTGATCAGGAGCAGGGCCGCGACCACCAGGTTGTGGAGGCTCAGAAGCGGCGTCAGGCCGAGGGCGGCGCCCAGCGCGATCCCCGCGGCGACCTGGGTGGGCGTGCCGTCGGAGTGGAGCGCCCGGACCAACGACTGGAGGGCCTTGAGGAGCAGGAGCATCCGGCTAGAACGCGCCGCTGGCGCGCCGCAGGGTGCCGCTGGGCCGGGGGATCCAGTGGGCCAGCTCCTGCCGGGCCGCGTCGTACCCCACCTCCACGATGCGCTCGATGGAGTCCATCTCCAGCGTCTCGAAGCCCCCCACCGGGGGCTCGATGCACAGGTCCGCCTCGCGCTTGGCCCCCTTGGCCGATCGGATGCTGGAGAGGACCGCCGTGCGGTAGAGGATCTGGAAGATGCTGGGGAAGTAGCGGCGCGACGCCTTGCGCTTCACCGCGTTGAGCATGAGCCGCCAGGGGGACGGCACCCGGACGTGGCCGTGGTCCGCGGCGAGGTCCACGGCGGGCGAGACGTCCACCGCGACGACCGGCCCCTCGGAGAACCGGCGCATGACGTTGACCGGGAGGTTGTTGAGCACCCCCCCGTCCACCAACAGGTCCCCGTTGGTATCCAGCTCGGGCGGCGCGGTGCCGGGGATCGCGATGCTCGCCCGCACCGCGCGGCGGACGGGCCCATTGCGGTGCACCCGGATCTCGGAGCGGGTGAGGTTGGTGGACACGCAGAAGTAGCTCAGCCAGAGGTCTTCGATCTGTCGCTCGCCGAACATCATCTCGAGCATGGCCCGGGCCGAGGTGTCCGAGAGCAGGGAGATCACCGGCACGGTGTAGTCCTTGTGCGGCTTGAAGCCGAGCCACCCATGCCGGTTCAGCGCCACCATGTCCCGCGGATCGACCCCGCAGGCGTACTGCGCGGCGATGACAGCGCCCATGCTGGTCCCGCCGATGTGGTCCACCGGGATGCCGGCCTCCTCCATCGCCATGAGCACCCCGATGTGGGCGAAGCCTCGCGCGCCTCCGCCGCCCAACACGAGCCCGATGCCGGCCCCCGCCAGGTTCCGCGCCAGCCGGTCGAAGTCCCGGACCTCCGGGCTCCGCACGTGGTAGTGATTGTCGAAGGGGGCCAGCTCGAGCCAGTGCTGGGTGCCGATCGGGTCGCTGGTGGGGTCGGCGTGGAGCAGAACGAGGTCCATCGCCACCCGGGCCCTCGCGTCGCCCTGCGCGAGGATCGCCGCGGCCGCCGGCCCCAGGCCGGGCTCGGCCGACGCGTCGGCCACGACGAAGAGCCGATCCGCCTGCCGCAGACACCGCCGGGTCCACACGCTCGGCTCGGCATCGGCCTCGTAGAGCACGAACCGGTGATCCACCTCCTGGGCGCTGAGCCACCCCGTGATGCGGGCGTGGTCGGCGTGATCGTCGTCCGCCTGCGCGGCGCCCGCGCCCAGGCAGGCGTCCAGCCGCTCCGGGTTGAGGTGGAGAGTGGAACCCACCCGACCCAGGGCCGCCGCCAGCCGATCGGTGAACGGGCCGAGCGGCACGTGCTCGCCCACCGGAACCACCGTCACCGTGGTCGAGACCGAGGCCTTGGGCACCGGACGGTTCGCGCTCACGAGCCAGCTCGCCAGCATCCGCGTGAGGCGCAGGATGGTCCGGGGATGCTCCTCCAGCAGGTGATCGAACTTCGCCCGGGAGAGGCGCCCCAGCTCCGTGTCCCGGACGGCAAACACGGTGGCGGAGCGCGGCTCCCCGGTCAGGAGCGCCATCTCCCCGACCGTCTCGCCCCGACCGACCTCCCGCACCAGACGCTCGGTCCCCCGCTCCGCCTCCACCACGACGCGGAGGCGCCCGCTCATCACGATGTAGAGGCTGTTCCCCTCCTGCCCCTGGTAGAACAGGGGCTGGCCTCCGGGCAGGGTGAGCCACTCCATCTGGCCCACCAGGTCCGCGAGCGCGGCTTGGTCGAGCCCCTCGAAGAGGGGACAGGCGGCCAGGACCGCCTGCGCGTCCGGAGGAGCGGCAGAGATGAGGGACGCCATGTCGCGAAGAGACTCCTCGGGAGCTGGGACGGCGGGGCGGAGCCTGGCAGTGCGCGACGTCCGCCCCGGAACGACAAAGTGCGGTCGGGCGGTCCCGCGAGCAAGAGCGGCGGTGGAGACTAGGGACTGGGGAGGAGCGCCGGCGCGGCCGGCGCCGGGGGCGGCGGCTCGAACGTGAAGACGACGTCCACGTGCACCACGATGTCCTCGTGCATCTTCAGGAGGCCCAGCATCTTGCTCAGTCCCCCGATGCGGTAGTCCTTCAGGTTCAAGGGCGTGTCCACCCGCAGGTGGGCGGAGGCCGGCACGATCACGACGTGTCCCGCGAGCGTGGCCTCCCGCTCCACCCCGTGGATGGTGAACCTCCCCTCCAGGGTGACGTCGGTCGTGTCCCCCCGGACGGCGCCCGGTACCACCCGGGCGAGGTCGAACCGGATGCTCGGATACTTGTCCGACTCCATCGACTTGTTCATGTCCCGGTCCCGCTTGTCGTTGCCGGTGAGTAGCGTCTTCACCGGCGCCTCGACCCAGCCGGTCACCTCGGCCAGGGAGGAACCGCCGACCAGCCGGCCGGTCATGGTGTTGGTGGCGCCGGTGAAGTCGCCGAGGGTGGCCCGCCCATCGAAGCTGAGCCGCCCCGCGGCGACGCTCCCGCTGGGGATCGGGGCCTGAGCCTGGAGCGGGGCGCCCAGCGGCAGGAGCGCCGCCAACGTCCCGGCCAGGGACCACACCGCGCGTCCCGTTCTCGTCATCGCGGCCCTCCTCCGCCCAGCTCGGCCCGGATCGCGAGCCGGCCGGTCACCGCATCGGCCGGGGCGGCATAGACCTCGCCCGCCACGCCGAGGCGCGTCCCCGCCATCCAGGTCGCCCCGGCGAAGAGCACCGCGCGGTCCAGATCCACCTCGACCTTCCGGTTGTCCAGCTGGCCGAACTGGTTGGTGAAGTTCACCTGGAACCTCGGCTGCAACCGGTTGTAACCGGCGCCCAGGTAGGGGCGCCAGCGCCCCTGAGCCAGGCTCCAGCCCAGCGTGAGGTCGACCCCGGCGATGTTGGGCTTGTAGAGATCGTCCGAGCGGGTGCCGTTGAAGCACTCGCTCAGCGGATCCTCCAGCGCCTCGTCGTCGCAGGTGACCGGCGCGCGGATGCTCCCGAAGGTGGCGTGGGCGCGCACCCCGAGCGAGGCCTGGCCGCGCCCCACGGGGAACGCCCGCTCGAGGGCGAGCCCAAACAGGTTGGCCTTCACTCCGCTGAGCCGGATCGGCGGCACCCAGCTGGCCTCGAAGGCGAACCCGCCGGGCAGGCCGATCCCCAGGCGGGGGCGGGGGAACGCGAACAACAGGTCGGTATTCTCCGGGCCCTTGCCCGGGCGGCAGACCCGCGGCGTCGCGGTCTCGTCGTCCACCGCGGGCAGGTAGCTCCCCTCGAGCCCCACTCGGATCGCGCCGGCGCGGGACGCCTCCGGCGCGCCCAGGCGGCCGAACGCGAGCGGGACCGAGAAGATGGCGAGGGTCTGGGCCTCGTTCGAGTCCTTGGGCGGGAAGCAATCGCCCTGGGCGCCGGCCGCGGCGGGGAGGAGGGCTAGGAGCGCCGCCGCGGGGAGGGATCGGGCGATCACGGGGTCACCGTGATCGTGCCGCGCATGCCGGACGTCGGGTCGCCGTGCACGCTACAGAAGTAGGCATACGTGCCCGCCGCATTGAACGTCGCTTGGTAGTCCCGGGGCGGCAGGTTCGGCACGCCGCTGCTTGTAAACGAAGGCTGCCCGGTCGAGGTGACGTCGTGGTCGCCGTCCACCCAACGGAAGGTCACCGTCGTCCCCACGGGCACCGTGAGCGAGGTCGGATCGAAGCGATTCCCGCCCCCGGTGCGCAGCTGCACGATCGCGGTCGAGGTGGCGTTGAACCCGAGCGGCGAGCCGGTGAGCCCGGCGACGGTGGCCTGCACCGCCACCGGCCCGACGGCGGCGCCCAGGTTCAGCGTGACGCTGGCGATGCCCTGGCTGTTGCTGACCGACGCCGCGGAGCTCACGGTGGCGGCGCCGGAGGTCACCTGCCAGCTGACCGTGGCGCCGGCCACCCCGTTGTCGAACGCGTCGGACACCTTGACCTGGAGCGGATTGGCGAGGGGCGTGTTGAGGTTGGCGCTCTGCCCGTTGCCGCCCGCCGCCGAGAGCCGAGTCGCCGGACCCGCGGTGCCGTTGAGGGTGAAGACGACCGGCGACCCGGTGGCTCCGCCGACGGCGGCCTGTGCCTGCTGCGGGCCCGCAGCGGTGCCGAGGGTCATCACCGTCGAGGCGATGCCGCTCGCGTCGGTCGAGCCCGAGGGCGGATTGAGCGCGGCGCCGGCGGCCGGCGTGCTCCAGGTGACGGCCTCCCCCGACGCGGGCGTCCCCCCGCGGAGCACGACGATGCGGATCGGGTTCGGCAGGGCCTGGCCCACCGTGCCGGTCTGCCCGTCGCCGCTCGGGTTGGCCTTGGCCGCGGTGAGCTGGTTGGAGCCGGGCCCGGGCCCGGGATCCTCCCCTCCCCCGCCGCAGCCCGGGAGGAGGAGGACGGACAGCACGAGTGCGGCAGCCGCCGGACGGGACAGGGCCATGAGAGATCTCCGCTGCGGTGAGGGTTTCAACTGGAGACGAACGTCCTTCCCTGGAGGCCACGCCCGGGGGACCCGGTCGGATCTCTCGGGGCTCACGACTGGAAGAGGATGAGCCCCGTCCGGCCGATCCGCCAGCCACCAGGTTCCCGTTTCATCGGACGCCCCGCCCCGTCTATCCTCAATAGAGGCGATCCGATCACACGAGCCCGGGACCAGCCCATGCCCAAGCAGAGCGAGACCGCCAAGAAGAAGAGCGGCGCCCCGAAGCGCCGCAAGAAGGCGCCGCCCGAGCCGCGCGGCCTCCAGGCGCCCGAAGTCGCCGAGGGCACCCCGCCGCCCGAGGTGGCGGCGCTGGCCGATGCGATCCGCGGAGACGGCGGTAGCGTCCTGGCAACCTACCGCGACCCGTTGGGCGGCCGGTGGCAGCTGCTGGCCGCGCTCCCCATCGCGGCGGTGCAGCCCACGCCCTACCAACGGGATCTCTCGAAGACCCATACGGCCCGGCTGGCGGACGCGATCGACAAGCTCGGGCGGTTCCTGGATCCGGTGATCGCGGTGCGGTCGGAGGACGGCGCCTATTGGACGCCGAACGGCCACCATCGGCTGGCCGCGCTCCGCCAGCTCGGGGCCCGGGCGATCGTGGCCCTGGTGGTGCCGGAGCCGGAGGTCGCCCACCGGATCCTGGTGCTCAACACCGAGAAGGCGCACAACGTGCGCGAGCGCGCGCTGGAGGTGGCCCGGCTGGCGCAGGGCCTCGCCGAGCTGGACGACCGGCCGGAGCGGTCCTACGCCCTCGAGTTCGAGGAGCCGGCCCTGCTCACGCTGGGCCTGTGCTACCAGGAGCAGGGTCGCTTCTCCGGCGGGGCGTACCATCCGGTGCTCAAGCGGGTGGAGGCCTTCCTGCCCGAGCCCCTGTCGGCCGCGCTCGAGGTGCGGCGCGCGCGGGCCCAACGCCTGCTCGAGCTCGACCGCGCCGTTGCCGGCGCGATGGAGCGCCTGAAGGCGCGCGGCTTCGACAGCCCCTACCTGCGGGCGTTCGTGCTGGCCCGGATCAACCCGCTCCGCTTCAAGCGCGGGGCCACGGCGGAGTTCGACCCGACCATCGACAAGATGATCGCCTCGGCGGAAGCGTTCGACGCGGCGAAGGTGAAGCCGGAGCAGGTCGCCCGTTCCGGGGGAGCGCCGGAGGAGTGAGCGTCGTCGGCCCGCCGTGGACGGCGGGCGGGCATGGCGGTTATCCTCGTCGCATCATGGCAGCCACCCAACCCGACGGCATCCGCGTCTACGCCCCCGGCAGCATCGGCAACATCGGGCCCGGCCTCGACATCCTCGGGATGGCGGTGAGCGGGGCCGGGGACATCGTCGTCGCCGAGCGCGCCGAGCGGCCCGGCGTGGTCCTGCTCGACCCCGGCCACCCCGACCTGCCCGACGATCCCACCCAGCACACCGCATCCCTCGCCGCGCGGGAGGTGTTGCGACGCGCCGGGATCGAGGCCACCGTCGGCCTCGCGCTGCGGGTGACCAAGGGCCTGCCGCTCTCCTCGGGCCAGGGCGGCAGCGCGGCCTCGGCGGTGGCCGGCGCGGTGGCCGCGAACGAGCTGGTCGGGCGTCCGCTCGGCCGGCGCGCGCTGCTCGACGCCTGCCTGGTGGCGGAAGAGGTGGTGGCCGGGCGCCACCTCGACAACGTGGCCCCGTCACTCTTGGGCGGCATCGTCCTCATCCGCGCGCTCGATCCTCCGCCCCCGGACATCGTCCCCCTGCCCGTCCCCAAGGAGCTGGTGGTCGTGTTGGCCCGTCCCGCCCAGCGGCTCCGGACCGCGGAAGGGCGCGCCGTCCTGCCGGAGCGGATCTCCCGCGAGGACGCGTTGCACCAGGCGGCTCAGGTCGGCGCGATGGTGGCGGCGCTCGCCATCGGCGACTATGCGCTGCTTGGGCGCGCCATCCAGGATCGGATCGCGGAGCCGGCCCGCGCGCACCTGCTGCCGGGCTTCGTCGAGGGCAAGGCTGCCGCGCTGGCCGCCGGCGCGCTGGGGGCGTCCATCTCCGGCAGCGGCCCGACCGCGTTCGCGCTGGCGCCCAACCGCCGGACGGCGGAGGAGATCGCGGAAGCGATGTCCGAGGCGTACCTGTCCTGTGGCATCGCCTGCGAGGTGCGGGTGGCCGAGGTGGACCGGGGCGGCGCCCGCGTGCTCCCGACGATGGCCACGCCCTCAGGCGGGGGGATGCTGTGAGCGGGCCGGCAGACCTGACCACCTGGCAGGCCTGCGCCCGCTGCGACGACGTACTGCACGAGCTCGATCCCCGCGTCCGGTGCGACTGCGGGGGGATGCTGGAGATCCGCCACCGGGCGCCGGAGGAGAGCGGGCAGGCGCTCCGCCGGATACACGACATCCGCCTGGCTGCCCGCTA